>CAMLSH010000273.1 GCA_946482625.1 uncultured Opitutaceae bacterium | reverse complement strand
CAAAATCCTCCTCGGCACCATCCCCGTCGTCATCTTCGGCCGCGGCGGTCGCTGACCGGATTCAGCCGCCGCGCGCGAATTCACCCGTTCACCGCAAGGGCGAAATACTTCGGCAGCGCGTAGTCAGTCCTCGAATCCACTCACGCTCGAGGGACGCCCGTTGTCCTTCGGTCCCAACTTCAAGATATACGCCGTCGCCTTCGCCGCCCACTCGATCGCCTTCGGATAATTCGCCGCCCCGTCCGCCCACGCCTGGCGCAACATGTCCGTGTCGATCACACCTGGATTGAGCGGCACCGCCGCCAGTCCTTCCGGCAGCTCCTCCGCCAGTGCGCGCGTGAGCCCTTCGATCGCCCACTTCGACGCGCAATACGGCGCCACCTCCGGCGAAACCGACCGCCCCCAGCCCGAACTGAAATTCACGATCACGCCGCGCTTCGCCTCGATCATCGCCGGCACAAACGCCCGCACCACGTTTGCCACGCCTTTGATGTTCACATCGATCACGCGGGAGAATTTCTCCGCCGGCACCTTCCACAGCGGCGCGGGATCGTTCATCAATCCGGCGTTGTTGAGCAGAAAGTCCGGCGCGCCATGCACGGCTAAAACCTTCTCCGCCCAGAGATCCACTTTCGCCGCCTCAGCCACATCGACCACCGAAAAATCCTGAGGCGCCGGATGCGAGAAGCGCAGATCGAAAATCGCATTCGCGCTGCGCCCGCACCCGATGACCGTGTGTCCATCGGCGATGAATTTTTCCGCCAGCGCGCGTCCCAGCCCACGCGTGACTCCCGTGATGACGATCTTCAATGCGGTCCTGTTGCTCATACGAAATACCGCGACGCAAAAATCCGATTTCCGCAACGTTCCAGGTGATCACCCGGCGCCGTCGCTCGCACCAGCATCCTCAATCATCCAGCGCTTCACCACTGGCGGATCGTGATAGAAATCTCTGGACCGTTGGTACCCGTTCCCGCCTGGATCGTTCCGCCGTGCAGATGGATAATCTCTTTCGCAATGAAAACTCCGATACGCCCCTGCGTCGGCGTCGCGCCCGGCTCGGGCGCCGGCAAAATACCTTCAAGCGCAAGACCCGCGCCACGGATCGACAAGACCGCCGAGAGCCCTTCCCCGGAACCGGCCGTGCGCAGCGACACCACGAGATCCCGTTTGCCGAGTCCGGGCCGATTCTCGGCAATACTGTCGATGATCGACTCCAGTCCGAACTCGATGAGCTTCGGCGCAACGTCCAGAGGCACTTCCTGTGATCCCGTCTCAACCATCACGCCGCATTTCCGACCGACCGAACATACCAACGCGCGCAGATCGACGCTCTCCGCCGCTACTTCGCTAAAGGTGGGCAGTGACGCCAAGTGCCGGTTGATCGCTTCCAACGAGGCGATGTCGCGTTTGATCGCAGCTAGCAGCACCGGCGAGTTCGTCTCCGCGCCCGGATTATGCCGCAACGCCGCAAGCGACACGAGCGAGTTGCCCAGCTCGTGATTTAAGGTGAGCGCGAGATCGTGCAGCAACGTGAGACGTTCCGCCCGCGCCCGCCGATGCTGCTCTTGCAACTCGACACTCGCGTCCTCCCAGCTCACCCACACGCCCTGCGTCTCCGCGACGATCCCCGCGCTCGCGCGAATTGGCTGCCCGAGGACGGGCGCGATCCGGCGCGTCACACGCAGCTGACGCACCTCAGCGATCAAGCTGCGCACCGCCGGAGGTGTCGAGTCAGACGGAGCTTCTCCAGCACCCAAAATCAAAACACCGGGCAGATATTTGGAGGCCAGCTGCCAGCCTTCGCTCGCAACCCCGCCGCCGCCGGTGCGTGGCGAACACGCAAGCATCTGCCGCATCAGCCGCCCAAGACTGGTCGCCTGCGCACAATCCGCCGCGTCATACGGCCGGCCATCGTCCCGCACGCCCAGACCCATCCACCCGGCCAGACGACCGTTGTCGTGAAGCGGCACGATCAGGCTGATCGACCAAAGGGCCATGCGCTGGCGTATCGACAACTCAACCACCGGCTTCGGGCTGTCCACCCAGTTGATACCATCGATCGCAACCGGATGCCGGGCGAGGTACTGGATCACCGCGTCGTTATTGGCACAAAAATGTCCGCCGCGATCGGAGCGATAGCCGGTGTCCTCACGCAAAAAGAAAACCACATGCGAGGTACGCAGCGACCGTTTCGCCATGCGGCGAAATTCCGCCAGCAGACCTTCGCGATTTCCGATCATCTCCACGGCGTCGCCCATCGAGTCCCACCAGAAATCCGGCGTATCCGCGCGGTGGTCACGAGTCCGCGTCAAAGGCGCGCGAGCGAGGGGCTGTTCGCTTTTGTCCCAGAGCAGATTGGCGCTGGCGCCATGTGTCGCGATCTGCTCCAGCAGCGGCAAAAGTTCTCCCAGCCGTGTATGACTGTCGGCCTTGGTCAGGCATACCCGCGTCGAACGCGTGGTCTGCGCCAGCCGTTCGTAAATTTCACCGTGCTGATCGCCCACGAAAACCATCGGCATCTGCAAACAAGCCCGGGGTAATTCCCCCACCACGGACTCTTCTGTCACGAGCACCGACGGCAGTCCCGCGGGCAGGATTGCCTCGCCCTGCACAAGTTCGCTCAACGTCACCACCCTCGCCCCCGCCGGGACAAATACCCACCACGCCCGGAGTAATTCGGGATCGTGCGTGGCTAGGATGAAGGTGGCGGCGGACATGGCAGGACGATTCTAAAGGTCGCCCCCCGCCCGGTTTCGGGCAGGTCGGCGGTAATGCTTGCCTGCAAACTAGAGAGGATGTCTTTGCAAATTGCTAGCCCTAAGCCAAAGCCACTCGATTTAGTTGATTGGAAAGGTTGGAACAGCCGCGCCCACACTTCCGGCGTCAGTCCCGGGCCGCTATCCTCGACTGCAATCTCCACATTATCAGCAACTTTTCTCGTTTTCAGTCGTAGCCAACGTTCGCCAGGATGCCGCTCAAGCGCTTGGATTGCATTAAAGCCAAGGTTTAACATAACCTGCTTTACAGCATTTGGATCAGTAAAAACCCGGTCTGAGTCCGCCTCAAACTCTGTTTGCAGCTTCACGCCTTTGTCGTCCGCCTTTGCAGCCATCAAATCTAGGCATGAACGCAAAAGTGGATGCACATCCACTTCCTTTGAGCTGAACACCCTAGGCGCCGACAAATCGAGCAACTGCTCCGTCAACCGATCAATCCGGCCCACTTCGTCTCCGATCAGCCGGAAAAATTTATCCCGAAACGTGGGCTCCTGATAATGGTTCGGCAGCAACTGCACAAAGGTTTTGATCGAGACCAGCGGGTTGCGGATTTCATGCGCGATGCTCGCTCCCAACAATCCCACCGTCGCCAGCTGCTCCGCATGCTGAGCCTTCATCAAATAGTGCGCGCGCGACAGGGAGTTTTCGATGATCGCCGCCAGTTGCAGCAGCACTCCAACCTCTGGATACGTGTACGGCCGCCGCGAAAGCGGCACGCTCAACCCGACCACCAACGCAGGCGACGGCCCGATGCTCGCCGCGATCACGCCAAACGCGTGTTTCTCCAGCACACCCAGCAAAGCCACCCGCTCCGGCGTGGGTTTTTCCCGCGCGAGCCGCTCCGGCGTCACCCAACGCAGCGCGCTGAGCGCCTTCATCTCCGGCGAATCCACCGCGAACTCCAGCCCGTCGCCCGTGAGCCGGCCGTGCGAACCCATCAAAATCACCGCGCGCTCACAACCCGCCCACTCTTTCAGCAACTTGACGAACGATTCCTCCATCGCCTCGGGCCGGAGTTCCTCGCGCGCCACTTCGAACGCCGCATGACGCACCCGATTACCCCGCGCCTGTCGCTGAAACAGCTCCTGCATCCACGGCGCAATCTCCGCCGCGAACCAAAGCCCGAAGGCCAGTGCGAGCACGAACGCGACCGATGTCGGCACGAATTGCCCCGCCAGCTGCTCGATGCCCCATACAAATAACGCCACGATCGCGACCAGCCCGATACGCTCCAGACAGAGCGCCAGGATATGCTGCGCATCGAGCACGCGCGAGGTCACCACCGCCCAGACCGTGCCGCCGCTGCAAACCATCACCGCGAGCGGCATGAGTCGCAACAAACCGGGCTCCCGCAGCCACGAATCGATCAACACCATCCCCAGTCCGCAAAACGCCGTCACCGCGCCCCCCAGCATCAACACCTGCAACTCCAGCCGTCGGCCGCCTTGCAACCCCCGCATCGCCCAAAATGTCTGCGCCACCAACGCCACGCAGCCCGCGAGAAACACTCCCGCATAGGTGTAGTAGGCCGCCCCATACACCGGCCGGCCCGCGCCCGGCGCGAACAGGACAAAGCGGTCGCTGAAGGTCATCGTCGCGAGCACCGCCCAAAAAACCAGCCACGGCCACGACGACACCAATCTTCCCGCCAGAGGTTGCGCCGGCTTGAGCACCGTCGATTTCAACAACCACAGCTGCCACACCAGCCCCGCCGCGATAAGCGCCGCCCACCTCCGCCAGCCATTGCCTGGCGGCTCCACAAACGCGAAGTGCATACAACAGAGCCACCCCGCGAGATGTATGCAGATGCTCAGTACCATCCGGTTGAGCAGTCGCCGCGGATTAATGCACACGGCGGAAATGCCGATGATCAACGCCGCGATGAGCGCCCAGAGTGCCGTGCTAAAAGTCATCGCGAGATCACCGCTTCATGACCGCATCGCCGTCAACGCCTTTGCCCCGATTTTCCCGCGCCCCAAACGAACGAGCCGCCCTGCTCTCACGAGTTTTCCCCGTCCGCTTTCGAAGCACACGCGCTCACGTCCGCGCCAGCGGAAACACAATCCGCATCGTCGTTCCGCGCTTCAATTCGCTTTCCAGAGTCAACGTTGCGCCATGCGCCCCAAGCAGATGCCTGCAGATCCCCAGCCCCAGCCCGGTGCCATGCGTCTTGGTCGTGAACCCGCCTTTCAATGCCTTGCGGGCCGTATCGGTGTCCATCCCCGCGCCGTTGTCGGTCACGCAAATCTCCAGCTGCTCACCCAATTGGGTGAAACTCACGGAGACCTTCGTGGCCGCCGCTTCGAGCGCGTTCTTGAGCAGATTCTGAAACACCCGCGTCAGCTCGAACTGCGAGCCCCGGATCATCGCTTTACCCAGCCCGGAAAACTGGATCAGCGCGTTGTTGAAAAAAATCACTTCCTTCACTTCGCGCACGAGCGCCACCAGATCGACATCGGTGAACTCCGTCGCCTTGCGCGTCGTCTGCTTCCAGTTGTCCGCGAGATGGTGACAGTACTCCGATGCACGGCTGACCACTTCCGCATAACTCCGCAATTTCTCCGCCTGCTCCGGATCGCGCCGCGCCGCCCGCTTCGCTTCCTGCACGAGTAACGACGCGTAACCGATCATTACCGTCAGCGGATTCGCGAGATCGTGGACCAACTCCACCGCCGCCCGCGCCTGCCAGATGTGCGGCTCCTTCTCGACGATCTCCCGCTTCAACGCCGCGTTCATCGACTCCATGTTGCGGTTGAGCAGCGCCTGATGCCGCCGTTCGCCCGCCGCCTGCGCCTGCTTGCGCACCGCATCCATGAGCTCCGCGATATCCGGCGGTTTCCTCAAATACTGGTTGGCTCCATGCACCATCGACTGCTGCGCCGTTTGCAACGTGCCGTAACCGGTCAACATCA
>CAMLSH010000272.1 GCA_946482625.1 uncultured Opitutaceae bacterium | reverse complement strand
TGCCTGATGACGGGCGCGCGCATAGTCATCTCATTTCCTTTATGAAACTCGGACTCGGTCTTTACCGGCACATGCTCACAGCGGAAAATTTCGCGTTCGCGAAGCAGGCGGGCGCGACTCACATCGTGGCCCATCTCGTGGATTATTTTCGCGGAGGCGCGCATGTGGGCCCCGACGATCAGCCGACGGGGACGGATTGGGGCTGGGGACTAGCGGGAGATCCGGAAAAACTGTGGACGCTCGAAGAACTCAACGCGGTGCGCCGCGATGTGGAAGCGGCCGGGCTCACGCTGGAGGCGATCGAGAATTTCGATCCGGCGCATTGGGGCGATATTTTGATCGATGGTCCGAAGCGCGCGCAACACATCGAGAACGTGAAGACCATTGTCCGGCGCGTAGGTGAAGCGGGTATTCCGATCATGGGCTACAATTTCTCCATCGCTGGCGTCGCGGGTCGCACGAAGGGCAAGTACGCGCGCGGTGATGCTCCGGCGGTGGGCATGGAAGGGCCGTACGATCTGCCGATGCCGAACGGGCTCGTGTGGAACATGGTGGTCGATCCCACCGCGCCGGCGCGCGACTCCGGGACGATTCCGGCGGCGACGCATGAACAGCTCTGGGACCGTTACCGGCGCTTTCTGGACGAGGTTTTGTCCGTGGCGGAAAAGGCGGGCGTGCGCATGGCGCTGCATCCGGATGATCCGCCGATGCCGTTTATTCGCGGGCAGCCGAGGTTGGTTTATCAGCCGCAGCTTTATCAGAAGGCGATCGATCTGAATCCGAGTCCGGCGAACGCGCTGGAGTTTTGCGTCGGTTCGCTCGCGGAGATGACCGAGGGCGACATCTACGACGTCGTCGACCAGTACAGCCGGCAGCAGCGGCTCGGCTACATCCATCTGCGCAATGTGCGCGACAAGGTGCCGCACTATAAAGAGACGTTCATCGACGACGGTGAGATCGACGTGCTCCGGGTGCTGGCGATTTTGAAGAAGAACAAATTTGACGGAGTGATCATCCCCGATCACGCGCCGCAGATGAGCTGCGCGGCGCCGTGGCATGCGGGTATGGCGTTTGCGATGGGTTACCTGAAGGCGGGTATCCAATCGTTGGAGAAGCAGGGCCGTTGAGCCGTCTGGAATGAAAAGATTTGCGGCACTGCTCGTGGGGCTCGGGATTGCAGCGATCTCGCTGTCGGCGGCTACTTGGACGGCCGACAACGGCAACGGCACCTTTACCAATCCGCTCTTCTACGAGGAGTTTTCCGATCCCGATCTGATCCGGGTGGGCGACGAGTTTTATCTCACCGGGACGACGATGCACGCGATGCCGGGTCTACCGATTCTTCACTCGAAGGATTTGGTGAATTGGAAACTGCTCGGGTACGTTTTCGACAAACTCGATCTGGGACCGGCGTTCCGGTTGGAGGATGGCGAGATTTACGGACAGGGGATCTGGGCGCCGAGTTTCCGGTATCACAACGGCGTGTTTCACATTTTCACGAATGTGAACAAGCACACCACGCAGCATTTCACGGCGACGAATCCGGCGGGGCCGTGGACGCGGACGGCGATGAAGTGCTCGCTGCACGATCTGTCGGTGCTCTTCGACGACGACGGCAAGGCGTACGCGATCTGGGGGTATCAAGGAATCAACTTTGCGCAGTTGAACGATGAGCTGACCGACATCGTGCCGGAGACGAAGCGGGTAATCATCGAGAAGCCGGCGGGGATGGGTGAAGGTGTGCATTTTTATAAGATCGAGGGGCGCTACTTCATCACCAGCGCGTGGTACGAGGGACGCATGAAGATGCCGGCGGCGCGGGCGGATAAAATCACGGGGCCGTACGAGGTGAATCCGGCGATTTCGATCGACGAGGATTTTGGATTGGCGGAGGGAAACCGGCTCTGGAAACACAACGGGCCACCGTTTGAGTTCACGCCGGGCAACACGCGCGATGGCGGGCGGATGGGTCTGCACCAAGGCGGACTAGTGCAGACGCAGGCGGGCGAATGGTGGGGTTTTTCGATGATGGATTTTAATTCGCTGGGGCGGCTGACGTGTCTGTCGCCGATCACGTGGAAGGATGGCTGGCCGTATTTTGGGTTGCCGGGAAATTTGAAGCGTACGCCGCGCACATGGGTGAAGCCGAAGACGGGAAGTGCGAGCCAGGAGGAGAGGCCGTTCGCGCCGTATCAGAGGAATGATGACTTCAGGGGACCGACGTTGGCGAATGTGTGGCAGTGGAATCACGTGCCGGACGATGGACGATGGTCGTTGAAAGCGCGGCCGGGTTTCCTGCGGCTGGAGACACAGGCGGCGGAAGGTTTCTGGTGGGCTCGCAACACGCTGACGCAGCGGGCGGTTGGACCGCGATCGGTGGCGACGGCGGTGCTGGATGCGAGCGGGCTTAAAAAAGGGGATTCGGCTGGGCTGGCGCTGTTGAATTTACCGTATGCGTGGATCGGTGTGCGCGAGAAAGACGGTGGCGGCTTTGTGTTTGTGCAGTACGATCAACTGACCGGACGGTCGAGTCGGGCGGATGTGCGGGGCGATGCGACGCGGGTGTGGTTACGGGTGAGCTGCGATTTTTTGACAGAGAATGCGCGGTTCGCGTATAGCGAGGATGGAGAGCGGTTCACGGAACTCGGTGAGGAGTTCACGATGATCTTTCAGCTGAAGACGTTTCAGGGCGTGCGGTATTCACTGTTTGCATTCAACGGCGCAGACAGGACGGGGGGCGTGGCGGACTTCGATTCGTTTGTAGTCCATGAGCCGAATCCAAGCGGGTTGATGCGGTCGATTCCGCTTGGCGAAGCGATCACGCTGACGGCGCGCGGCCGCGGCGTCGCTTTGGGTATGCAGGACGGGGCGCTCGTGTCGGTGCCTGCAGACAAGGCGGCGCGGTTTACGGTGATAGACGCGGGGCTCGGGCGAGTGGCGCTGCGCGCGGACGACGGACGGTTGATCGGCGTCGTGGATGATCGCGTCGCGTTGGTTCGCGGTGAGATCGCCGCGGCGACCACCTACCAGTGGACGGAGACTGTTTATGGCGATTTGATCCTGATGTCGCTGGCGACACACCGGCATCTGCGGATCAATCCGGAGAGCGGCGCGATTTCAGCCGACCATCCAGGCCCTGCTCCTGATCGGAGCGACGGCTCCTGCTTCGACTGGAATAGTCTGGAGCCTTGATTGGCCCCGTTTCACTCGGCCGCATCCTTTTTCACCATGACCTCCTTCCCGGACGTTTTTTCCCTCAACAACGAAGTTGTCCTGATCACCGGTGGCGGCACCGGCATCGGGCTCGCCATGGCGCGAAGCATGACGGCTGCGGGCGCGCGCGTAGTGCTCGTCGGGCGACGCGAGGCGGAACTGGCGGCCGCGGTAATTTCGCTCGGTGCGCGCGCGAGTTATGTCGTGCACGACATCACGCAGCTCGACGCGGCAGCTCCGTTGATCGAGCGCGTGACGCGTGAAGTGGGGCCGGTGACATCGCTCGTGAATAACGCGGGCATTCATTTGAAGAAGCCGGCGGTGGAAACGGCTCCGGAGGAGTTTCAGAAAGTGCTGACGACGCATATCGTCGGCGCGCATGCCATCACGCGCGCGGTGGCTCCGGGGATGATCGAGCGGAAGCACGGGACGATTTTGTTCACAGCGTCGATGGCGTCGCTTTTCGGAATTCCTCTGGTGATCGCCTATACGGCGGCGAAGTCGGCGATGGTCGGCATGGTGAAAGGGTATTCGACGGAGTTTTCGCAGCACGGGATTCGCGTGAACGCGATCGCGCCCGGCTGGATCGAGACGGAGATGTCGCGGAAAGCGCTCGACGGCGATCCGGCGCGCAAAGCCAAAATTCTCGGCCGCACGCCGATGGCGCGACTCGGACAGCCTGAGGATATCGGCTGGGCGGCGGTATATCTCACATCGCCCGCATCGAGGTTTGTCACCGGAGTAACACTACCGGTCGATGGCGGTGCGAGCGTGGGGTTCTAACGAGGCAGTTCGCAGTCTAGTGTTAGGGCGACGGGTGCGTTGAGACACCCGGCGTCCGCGCATGTGTTGCCCGCACCCCGAAGCTGGAGGCACGCGTTTACCCTGCGGTCGCCGACTTCATTTCCCCCACCCAAAACAAAGGAAGGTTATGCACAGTGATCTGCCCTGTCGCGTGCGCGTTTTGCGCGCTCTGTTCTGCGCCGTCGGCCTCGCTGGAATCATCGTCTCTACGCCGCTTGGTGCCGCTACCGCGGGTATCAATCTCGGCTCGACTGCGCAGAATGTGCGCGGCTTCGGCGGAGCCTGCGTCTGGCTCGGAGAATTATCCGATGCCGTCATGGATAAAGCATACACTGCCAATCCCGGCTGCATCGGTCTCACCATCAACCGTATCCGGATCGATCCGACACGCGCGTGGACGACGGAGCTCAATAACGCGAAAAAGGCCGCCGCCCGTGGGGCGATCAACTTCGCGACGCCTTGGTCACCGCCGGCTTCGATGAAAACGAACAACAACACCGTGCACGGCTCGCTGCTCACGAGTCAGTACGGCGCGTATGCGAGCTACCTCAACGAGTTCGCCAGCTACATGTCGTCGAATGGGGCCAGCCTCTACGCGATCTCGGTGCAGAACGAGCCGGACTACGATCCCGACTACGAGAGCTGCACGTGGACGCCGACGCAGATGTATAACTTTGTTCGTAACAACGCCGGCTCGATCTCCACACGATTGATCGCAGCCGAGACGGTGCAGTTCAACAAGGCCTACACCGATTCGATCCTCAATGACGCTACCGCGCGAGCGAACCTGGAGATCGTCGGCACACATCTCTATGGCGGGGGCATGACCAATTATCCGCTGGCGAGAAACAACGGGAAAGAGGTTTGGATGACCGAGCACCTCAACACCGACACCTCGATCGCCGGCCAGATGCAGACAGCGAAGGAGATGGTGGACAGTTTCGCAGTCGCGAATTTCAACGCGTATGTCTGGTGGTATGTGAAGCGCAGCTACGGGCCGATCGACGATAGCGGCAATCGCACGAAGCGCGGTTGTGTCATGGCGCAATTCGCCCGTTGGGTGCGCCCGGGATACGTCCGCGTTAACTGCACCTACAATCCGAGTTCCAACGTCTATGTTGTCTCGTTCAAATCGGGATCGAAAGTCGTGATCGTGGCGGTAAACACCGGCACCTCGTCCGTCAGCCAGACCTTTGCGATGAGCAACGGTACCGCGCCGACCTCGATGACGCCGTACCGCACGTCAAGTAGCCAGGATCTGGCGACGCTGTCGGCCATCGCGGTCTCCGGCGGTTCGTTCACCAACACACTGCCGGGACAGAGCATTACGACATTCGTTTCGCCATAGGCGTTTCCGCCGTGATTGCTGGGCCGGATTCCACTCAGCCCGTCGAACCGCGTTTTCGTTCCTCACGGCGGGTGTGCTGCACCCGCCGTCTCGCCATCCCACGAAGGCGGTATTCCGCCTGAAACCAAATACCGGGGCGCGCCCGCCACGCCTCATCTCCACCCATGATATTGTTCTCATCGTTTCACCATTTGTCCGCGCGCCTCCTGTTGCCGGCGCTCGCGCTTCTGCAATCCGGCCTTCACGCCATCGCAGGCGTCACCGTTACTCAAAACATCGGCCCCGGCGCTACCAGCTGGCCCGGAACGCCGATCCTGCAGACAGTCAC
>CAMLSH010000271.1 GCA_946482625.1 uncultured Opitutaceae bacterium | reverse complement strand
TGAGCTGGTTGGCGATCATCGTTTCTTGAAACGAGCGACGGCCGAGCGCGTTGCTTGTGAGGAGAATCCATTTGGACGCGTCGCGCACCGACGTGAAAAACGTCGGTGTCATATAGAGCAGCACGTGGCCTTCGGCGGCGGAATCGGTGAGCGCATGTCGGTACGCGGGCTCGGCGGCTAGACCACCATTTTTCGCGAGGCATTCTTCGGCAAACGGTGTCGTGGCGATCGCGATGCTGTCGCCTTCGAGAATGATCGCGAAGTCCTCGGGAGGCATATCGTCCGCGGGTTTGCGCGTGAAATAGGTGCGACCATTTTTTTCTTCGCTGAGCCAGTTGGCATCGGCGGCGAGCGTTTTGGCGATGGCTTTGCCGCCGGTTTCGATGCGCGCGAAAAAGTCAGCGGGAAGCTTGGAGGAGAACTCGGCGGCGTTTTTCTCGATCTGCTCCTGCGCGAGCATGCGGACGATGACGATGGCGCGACCTTGGTATGTGACCAGATCGGCCAAGCCTTTGCCTTGGGCTTCGGTGAGGATGTTGAGCAGTTCTCCGGCGGCGTCTTTCTTATCGGAGAATTTCAAGACCACCGACTCGATGGTTTTGACGAGTGCTGGCACGTCCAGACGGAGGTCGATGACGAAGTCGGCGTCGGCGGGAGCGAATTGAGCGGCATGGAATGCCTCGGGCTTGCCCGGGAAAATGGAGAACACTCCGGCGCGTCCGCTGGGTGTGTAGAGGAAAAAGCGATTGTCGTAGCCGCCGGTGACGGCGTCGGAGCTCAGGCCAATAGCACGGATCTGCGAGAGGCCTAGGGCGTCAAAAGCGCCGGGGAGATCGAGCGGCTTATCGGAAAGCGAGCTGTCCTGGAGCGTATTTGAAAGTTCGCGACCGACCTGGCCCCAGCCACCTTCGAAGTCTATGTACGTGTAGAAAAGCGCGTCGGGCGAGAGCTCGCGTCGGACGGCGTGCAGCGGAGGTTCTTCTGGCGGAGTGCCGGTTTGAGCGAGCGCGGCGGTGGGCAGGCAGGCGGCCGCGACGGCGAGTTTGAGACGACGAACCAGAAGGCGTGGGTCCATGAAGCGCATGAATAAGGGCTTTGTCGGACCGTTCGCCACGGGAAAAGTGCGCGGGTATCGCGCAGTATTATATGGACGCGACCGCCGCCAAAGCACCGGGGTTCGATTGCTTGGGGGGCGGTCGTCGTCCCGCCACCTCAAGCCGCCAGCTTCAAACGATTCTGTGCAGTCACGAGCCGGTCCATCAGACGGAGGTCGCGCTCGGAAATCTGCTTCACGCTTTTCACCCAGTCGTGGACGATCGCGAGCAGTTCTTCGCGGCCAGTCCAGAGGCTGCTGCGGCGGCGGGCGTCGAGAAAGGATTTGTATCCGTGCAGATGTTTCCGGGTGTCGCGAATGAAGTCGCGGACGGCTTTTTCGCCCTCGCCCGGTGGCGCGAGCTGGTCGAGGAGGCCCTTGGCGTGGAGATCGGTGGCCGTGAACATCTCGCCACTGAGGATCATGCGTTGCGCGGGCTGTGGCCCGAGTTTGCGGGCGAGCAAGCTGTACGCACCCATACCTGGGAACAGATTGAAGAGCACTTCAGGGAAACCCATTTTCGCCTGCTGTTCGGCGATCATGAAGTCGGCGCCGAGGGCGGATTCGAAGCCTCCGCCAAGGGCGTCGCCCTGAATGAGCGCTATGCTGATCACCTGTTGGTTAAAACCGGATACGAGGTCGTGGAGGACTTCAATGCAGCGTTCGGCGTAATCGGTGAGTCGATCCCAGTCGCGTTCTTGGGCGCACTGTCGGAAGAGCGAGAGATCGCCGCCGAGGTTGAAGACCTTCGGCACCTCTGAAGCCGCCACGTAGAAGTCCACGGGGATTTCGCCGGTGCGGATCAGGGTGTGCAGTTGATGCGCATCCGAGAGCAGTGCTTCGGTGAAACAAGGGCGCGGCGAAGCGTGCAGGTAGTTCCAGAGCGTGCGGGTGGATTCGTCGTATCGGGCGGTCAGTGACTCCGTTTGGAGCACCACGTCGTTTTGATTTTCAGCCAGGCTGATGATTGCGTGCATGGTATGTACCGGACTGGCTCGATCGCACGAACAACCGGTTTAGTCGGTGTGGTCGCAAAAAACCCGTGTGTTCGTTCTCGGTAATTTCATTTCATCCGCGACGGCTCAGCCCGCACACTTATCGTAGCAGGCGGATTGCCCGCTGCCCACTGAACAGTTCAAAATTGTAACGCTACCTAGAGGTAAATTTGGCCGAAGACGTTTTTGAAAACGCGGCGGACGTGCGCCGTTTAGCATGTCGACCGGATGATTGTGGAAAGACTAAGACGTAGAGTCGTAGTGCCCGTATGACGGGAGTCAGGGGAGCACGCGCGTGTGGCGCGAGCGACGATCCTTTTCGGGGCGAGGAAGTTGCGAGTTTGGCGACACGAGCGCAGCGATGAGGTGACTCGACGATCCTGCAAAAAGCATCGGAAGTATTACTTTCGAATCGAGGGGCGCGAAACGACGTGGCAGGCCTCTGGCGGCGGGTGGGAGCGCGCGGGAAAACGGGAGCGGGGGATTTTCGGACCTGACGGTTCTGTTTTCTCGGTCGAGCGGCGCCGCGCGCTCGTTGGTTTTTTGCGCGGTGCTGGTGGTGGAGTATTGCTGTGCCGCGATGCGCAACCGGCTACCGTATTCGCGTATTTACTACGGAGATCGAGGAGCGCGACAGATCGGCCGTGGGTCGTACATCGAAACGGTGGGCCGCGCCCATCGAGCATGGCCGGCTGATGAGCGCGCTCGCGGCGTCAGCGCAGTGCGGTCGTGTGGCGATGATTGTCGTGCACAGGTTTATCTTAAATGGACCCCTTCTAAAAAGCTGGTGGCGCCAGAAGCGCGTGGCAGGCAGCAGGCATCTTGTCTCACGCCGGCGGGCAAGTGTCTCCGCAGGCGGAAGACAGACGCAGGGCGAATGCGAATTGCTGAAGTGCATTCGCTGAGGCCTTTTCTTTTTAGCGGCGACGGCTTTGGTTGACGGAAATGGCCCTGTCTATCGATACGATCGCCGCTCTCGCAACGCCTGCCGGCACTTCCGCCATCGCGGTTGTACGAGCGAGCGGACCCGACTGCGCAGAGCTGGCGCGGGCGATTTTCGGAACGACTCCCCCACCCCGCTTTGCGCACCACGCGGATTACTGCGATCGCTTGGGCGCGGTTCTCGACGATGTGGTCGTGACGTTTTTCTCGGGGCCGAAATCGTACACCGGCGAGGATACGTTGGAAATTTCCTCTCACGGGAATCCGTTCATTGCGCAAAAGATCCTTGAAGATCTGCTCGCGCGCGGATGTCGACCGGCGGAGGCGGGGGAGTTTACCCGCCGGGCTTTTCTAAACGGCCGGATCGATCTCAGTCAGGCCGAGGCGGTGATGGATCTGATCCACGCGCGCAGCGAGCGTGCGCTAGCGGCGGCGAATCAGCAATTGCGTGGAAGTCTTGGGCGGCACCTGACGGCGCTCACGGACGACTTGCTCGGCGTGCTCGCACGGGTGGAGGCGTATATAGATTTTCCCGACGAGGATTTGCCGGCCGAAGATCGCGGCCTTGTGCGTCAGGGCGTCGAGCGGGTGACGGCGGGGACGGAACGGTTGCTGGCGACGCAACACTACGGGGAGTTGCTGCGCGATGGCATCAAGACCGTGATCGTGGGCGAACCGAACGCGGGGAAAAGCTCGCTGCTGAACCGTCTGTTGGGACGGGAGCGCGCGCTGGTAAGTCCGGAGCCGGGCACGACGCGGGACTTTATCGAGGAACGCGTGATAATCGGGCCGCATTGTCTCCGGTTAATCGATACAGCAGGACTCAATCCCTCCCCTGCCCCGCTCGAAAAACTCGGGATGGCCAAAACCTTGGAGCGGGCCGCAGAGGCTGACCTCTTTTTATTGGTGCTCGACGCCTCGCGTCCCCATCCCGCGCTGCCGGAGGAGCTGACGGCGCTGTTGTCGGCGGAAAACGCCGTGGTGGTTTTTAACAAGATCGACTTGGGCGCGGAGCTACTTTCGCCTCAAGCAGTTGATGGCAAAGAGATTGTCCGTGTTTCTGCCCTCACAGGAGAAGGTTTGAACGCGCTGGTAGCCGCCGTGGAGCGTCGTGCGGAAGTGTTTCGACGCGATAGCGGTGCCGAGATCATCGCGATCAATGCGCGACATGCGTCCGCGTTGACGCGTGCTCGTGAATGTCTGGCGTCGGCGCTCTCGAATGTGGGCGCGCATGGGCCGGTTGAGTTATTGGCGAGCGATCTGCGTGGGGCGCTCGACGCCGTGGGCGAGATCGGGGGGAAGATCGATAACGAGCGAATGCTCGATCACCTCTTTGCGGCGTTCTGCATTGGGAAGTAGCTGGAGGGGATACTCCGCCGGCTGGATTTGATCTACACCGTCGGATCGTGGCATTCGCTAGACCGGCCGCGCGAGAGTGGTTGGGCTACTTCCTCTTTGCCTCGCTCGGGTGATTTGTGCTTTATAGTCGGTTTAAATAACTGCTAGTCGATGATTTACAATAAGATACCCTTTGATGTGATTGTGTGCGGCGCGGGCCATGCGGGCTGCGAGGCGGCATTGGCGGCGTCCCGAATGGGCGCCAATACCCTACTTTTGACGGGCAATATCGACACGATTGCCCAGATGAGTTGCAACCCGGCAATCGGTGGTCAGGCGAAGGGGCAAATGGTCCGGGAAATCGACGCCCTCGGCGGGGAAATGGCTATTAACACCGACGTCACAGGCATCCAGTTTCGATTGCTCAACGAGTCGAAAGGGCCGGCGGTTCAATCTCCCCGCGTGCAATGCGATAAGAAGGCGTACCAGTTTCGCTTAAAGCATACGTTGGAGTTGCAGCCGAATCTCCAAGTGTTCCAAGCGACCGTGACCGGTCTCGTCTACACCGGCCAAAAAGTCACAGGCGTACGCACCAACCTTGATATCGAGTTTTCCGCACAGACTGTGGTGGTGACGACCGGCACGTTTCTCCGTGGCTTGATGCATATCGGCCAAAACAAAAATGAAGGCGGACGCTTGGGGGATTTCAGTGCGAAGACCCTCTCGGCGAGCTTTCTCGCGGCAGGTATTGAGCTGCAGCGGCTAAAAACTGGCACCCCTCCCCGCCTCTTGGGCCGCAGCTTGGATTTCCGGCAGATGGATGAGCAGAAAGGCGACGCGACCCCTACCCTGTTGGCTTTTCATGACACGCGAGGCGCCGAGGATCTGTTCCACGTGGAACAAACCGGCGAGCATCGACTCGGCTGGCAGCCCGGCTCGGCCCAAGTCTCGTGTTGGATGACGTACACCACTTCGGAAACCGCGCGCTTGGTTAGGGAAAACCTGCATCGTTCCGCCATGTACTCCGGAGAGATCGAGGGCGTCGGTCCGCGTTATTGCCCGAGTATTGAAGACAAGTTTGTCCGCTTCGCGGACAAACCCCGCCACTTGCTATTTCTTGAGCCTGAGGGGCGCACGACCAACGAGTATTACGTTAACGGGCTCTCGACGTCGCTGCCGTTCGAGGTACAGCTTGATATGGTGCATAGCGTGCCCGGGCTTCAAAATGCCGTGCTGTTGAGACCGGCCTACGCGGTCGAATACGATTACGCGCCGCCCACGCAGCTTTTTCCGTCTTTGGAGTCACGAAAGGTCGAGAACCTCTTCTTTGCCGGTC
>CAMLSH010000270.1 GCA_946482625.1 uncultured Opitutaceae bacterium | reverse complement strand
GGACACGGGGTACTCACGGAAAAACTACGTGCGCCTGGGGCGGTCGCAGGAGCAGGTGTTTTTCTCGGTGGTGTTGAGCGGGCGCGACCGGACATCGATCCACCGGCCGGAGCTTTGTCTGGTGGGGCAGGGCTGGACGATTCGCGGGAGCGAGCGGCGGACACTCCGATTGACCGAAGGTGGCGAGATCGAAGCGACGATGTTGCGGATCGAACGCGAGGCGGTGCGGTCGGATGGCGAGCGCGTGGTGGTGCCGGCGTTGTTCGTGTACTGGTTTGCAGGGAACGAAGCGGTCGTGGCGACGCATCGGGGGATGCTCTGGCGGGGCGCGGTGGATCGGTTGCGGCACGGACGGGCGGATCGCTGGGCGTATGTGGTGGCGCAGACGCTGGTGCTCGGCGACGAGGCGGTGGCGTGGGCGCGAATCGAGAGCGTCGCGGGACAGTTGTGGCCGGTGCTGCGAGCAGCGGCGGAATGACCAATGGGCGGTGACCAGTGAGCGGCTCGGGGTGGAACGCGCGGTCCCTCGCGCGTGGTGCGATGCGAGCGCAGGATTTTGAGTTTATGCTTTTCGATATCCCTCAGCGTGCACGGAGCACCCGCTCTACCACGGAGTCGGAGTTCAGGGGCCGGTGGCTTCGAGGCGGAGGAAGTGGCGTTCGTGACCGCCGGGGAGAGTGACGGTGCAGGTTTCGGCCGTGGCGGTGGCGCTTTCGACGATCGGGGCGGGGCCGGGCGTCCAGGTGACGAGGTCGGCGGAGATCAGCGTTTGAAGTGTGATGCCGATGGCTGTGCGGGCGCGGGTGAAACGGAAAACGATCTGGCCGTTTTCGGTCGAGGCGGCGGGGGAGGGGCTGGCGGACGGTTGTGTGGGGTTCAGGCCGAGAGTGTATTCGAGAAGATTGGACAAGCCGTCGAGATCGGGATCGTCGGTCGGGGAGTTTTGGCCGGCGGGGAGTGCGGTGGCGGTTGCCCAACTTGTGAAGGTTTGGGTGACGGTGAGCGTGGCGGCGGCGCTCGTCACGGAGCCGGAGCTTGTGGTGAGGACGACGTCGTAGATGGCGGTGTCGGCGGGCGTGGCGGTTGCGAAAGCGAGCGAGGTGCCGGTCGCGCCGGAGATCGCTTGGCCGTTTTTGCGCCATTGGTAGGTGATCGCCGAGGGCGCGGTAGCCGCAATGGTGAAGCTGGCGGCGGCGTTTTCCGCGACGGTCTGGCTGGCGGGTTGCGTCGTGATGGTGGCTTGTCCGAACCCGGCGATCCAGGTGGTGAGGAGGTTGATGGCGGAGTGGTCGAGTTCGTTGCTGCCGAGCGGCGGCATTTGGTGGGCGCCGCGCGTGGAGATGCGCGTGAGCAGCATCGAATGGGCGGCGTCGTTGGGCGCGATGACGCGGTTGGCGGAGTCGCCGAAGTTGTTCACGAGCGTGCCGTCGATCAGGCCGGCGGAAGATGTCGCGGTGGAGAAACGGGCGTCCCAGAGGCCTTGGGCGGCGCCGCCGGGTTGGTGGCATTGGACGCAGTTTGCGGCGAGGTAGGAGCGGACGCGTTTTTCAAGGGATGCGGCCGTGTCTTCCGCGGGAGCGAGCGCGGGGAGCGTCGCGGGAACGGGGACGGTTGCTTCGGTGAAGTAACCGGCGGCGGCGAGGGCGGTGAGTTGGTTGGCGGATACGCCTGCGTAGTCGTGGGCGCGGTTGAGCTGGGCGGTGTTAAAGCTGAGGGCGTGACCGCCGGCGGGCGTGTGGCACTGGAGACATTCGGAGCGGCTGGGGTAGCGCCAGGTTTGCGGGCGGGGCGTGCCGTTTTCGGTGACGGTGATGACTTCGTTTTCGCCGGCTTCGGCCACGAGCACGGCTTCGGTTTGCTGGGCGTTCCAACGGTAGGTGACACCGTAGAGGCCGGTGGCGGTTTTGACGAGGAGGCGGGTTTCGAGGCGGCGCGAGGTGGCGGGATCGCCGCGGGTGAGTTCGAGGTCAAAGTGTTTCACCCAGACGGCGCCGGCGGGGAAGGTGTAGTTTCCGTCGGCGGAGAAGGTGATTTTGTCGGCGAGGGCGGGGACGCTGAACCAGCGGCGTTTTTTCGCGTGGTCGGACCAGAAGGCGACGTTGGGGTCGTAGGCGACGATGCCGGGGGCGGGCGTGAGCGTCGCGAGATCCGAGAAGGCGCCGGTGGCGGTGAGTGTGGTGGGAAGCGGTGTACCGGTGGGCGTGGCGTTGTAGGTGAGGCGCTGGACGGTGCCGTTGTTGATGCAGGCGATCAGGATGTCGCCGTTGCGCGGGTCGGCGCCGAAGCCGACGGGGCCGCTGGCGGTGGTGATTTGGGTGACCTGCGGATCGCCGCCGCCTTCGGGGAAGGTCATGGCGAAAACGCGGCTGTGTCCGTAATCGCCGAATACGTAGCGGCCGAACAGCTGGGCGAAGCGGGTGCCGCGGTAAACGACGCCGCCCGTGATGGAGCTGGCGGAGTTGCGGTCCACGTCCCAGATCGGGTCGATGAAGGTGACGTCGGCGGGCGGGTTGGCGCGGGGGCCGGCGATTTTTCCCTCGCGGTAGCTCCAGCCGTAGTTGCCGCCACGGGTGACGAGATCGATCTCCTCGCGCGCGCTCTGGCCGACATCGCCGACGAAGAGGCGGCCGGTGGGGCGGTCGAAGGAGAAGCGCCAGGGATTGCGGAGACCGGTGGCCCAGAATTCGGTGCGGACGGCGGAGGGAGTGACGGCGGCGCCGTTGAAGGAGGTGGCGCCGACGAAGGGGTTGTCGGCGGGGACACGGTAGGTGCCGGTGTGGACGGAGGCGTGGGCGTTGGGGAGGAGATTTTCGGGGCGTTGATCGACGTCGATGCGGAGGAGTCCGGCGAAGAAATCGCGGTCGATGCGCTGGGAGTTGTTGTACTGGTCGTTGCCGCCGCCTTCGTCGCCGAGGGCGATGTAGAGGTAGCCGTCGTTGCCGAAGTGGAGGTCGCCGCCGTTGTGGTTGGAGGCTTCGTCGCGTTGGGAAATTAAAGGGACTTCGGTGGCGAGGATGTCGGCGTTGGTGGCGGGGGCGTCGAGGGCGGTGAAGCGGGAGATGCGGTCGTGTCGGCCGGAACCGGCAGACGTCGTGGTGCTGACGGTGTAGAAGACGTAGAAGTATTTGTTGGTCGCGAACTGCGGGTGGAAGGCGAGGCCGAGGAGGCCTTCCTCGGTGTTCGAGCCCATGGAGATGCGGGAAGTGAGGTCGAACCAGAGCTGCTTGGTGGGGGTGGTGGCGTCGAGGTTGGTGACGAGTTGAATGCGGGCGGTTTTTTCGACGACGAAAATGCGGTCGGTCTCGCCGGGCGGGGTGACGATGGCGACGGGCTGGTCGAAGGTGAGGGTGTTGAAGGCGTTTTCGGTGCGGTAGCCGAAGGTCTGGGGCGTCTGCGGCATCGCGAGGGTGGTGTTGGCGACGCGGGTGAGCTGGGCGGAAGCGGTGCACGCAATGGCCAAGGCGAGGGCAAACGCGGAAGCCAGAGAGAAGCCGGCTGGGTATCGAAAGCGGCGCATGAGAGGAAGGACCGGCAGAGCGTAGCGCGGTTCAAAGGAGACGGTAAAGGGGGAGTAAGAAAGGTTGAACTTTGTAAAACGGGTTCTACGTTGCCCGGCCTTGAAATCAGCCAGCGCAGCAGCCGACTTTGCGTTCCTGATGGCCGAAAGCGATTCGATGCCCTGGTCGCTTACGGTCGCTATTGTCGTCGGCGTAGCCGGTGGCCTCGGCGTGGCGTGGCTGTTGACCCGGCAAACGCGACGGTTGGCCAAGGAGGAAGCGGTCCAGATTTTAGAAGTGGCCCGGCGCGAAGCCGCCGTGACGGCCCAAGAGGCGAAACAGAAGGCGGAGGAAGAAATCCAGACGCGTCGCGCGGAGATGAATCGCGAGTTCGACCGCCGCGAGATCGAGACCGACATCAAGCTGCGCGAGATCCGCGCGCACGAGGAGTCGTTGGGGCTGCTCGATTATCAGCTCGAGCAGAAGCAGGAGAAGCTCGCCCGCGAAAACTCTGCCGTGAAGCAGGCCCGCGACGCGATCCGGGCGCTTTCGAAGAGCCTGCGTAAACGGCTCGAGGGCGTTTCGCAGATGGACGCGGAGGAGATCAAACGGACCTTGCGCGAAGAGGTGATGTTGGAGTGTCAGGATGAATTGCGCGCGTTGCGGCGGGAGACGCTCGATCGTTCCGAGCAGGATCTGCAGAACGAGGCGAAGCGGATTTTGATTACGACGATGCAGCGGCTGGCTTCGAAGCCGAACGCCGACATCACGGCAACGATCGTTCACCTGCCGAGCGAAGAGATGAAGGGGCGCATCATCGGACGCGAAGGGCGGAACATTAAGTCGTTCGAAGCGGCGACGGGTGTGACGCTGTTGATCGATGAGACGCCGCAGATGGTGTTGATCTCGTCGTTCGATCCGGTGCGCCGCGAAATCGCGCGGCTGGCGTTGGATGGCCTGGTGAAAGACGGGCGTATCCATCCGGCCAGTATCGAAGAGTTCGTGAACCGGGCGCGCGAGGATGTTGACCTGAATGTCCAGCAATCCGGCGAGGACGCGATCCAGCGTCTCGGGATCAACGGACTGCACCCGGAGATCATCAAACACCTCGGGCGTTTGAAGTACCGGTTTTCGTATACGCAGAACGTGCTCGATCACTCCATCGAGGTGGGCTTCCTGTGCTCCATGATCGCGAGCGAGCTCGGGCTGGACCCGAACATCGCGAAGCGCGCGGGGTTGTTGCACGACATCGGCAAGGGCGTGGAAGGCGACTACGAGGGAAGCCACGCGCTGATCGGCGCGGATCTCGTGAAGCGGCACGGCGAGACGCCGATCGTGGTCAACGCGGTAGCGGCGCATCACGAAGAGGTGAAGCCGGAGACGGTTTACGCGGGGTTGGTGATTTTGGCGGACACGGTCTCGGCGGCGCGTCCGGGCGCGCGGGCGGAATCGATGACGAGTTACATCCAGCGGCTGGAGCGCTTGGAGAAACTGGCGATGTCACTCGAAGGCGTGCAGCAGGCGTACGCGATCCAGGCGGGCCGTGAGATCCGCGTAGTTGTTTCGCCGCAAAACGTGACGGACGATCAGGCTCGGGAACTTTCGAAAACGCTTCGGCGGAAGATCGAGGAAGAGCTGCAATATCCCAGCACGATCAAGGTGACGGTGATCCGCGAATCGCGGTTTACGGAGACAGCTACTTAAGAGGTGTAAGAGGAGTAAGCGTTAAGCGTGTAAGCTTTGGAATGGAATGCGCGGGGAGACTCGCTTTACAGGCTGGTTTTCGGATCGGATTCTGGCTTACAGCTTAACGCTTACTCATCTTAAAACTTCACGACCATGTCCGACGCCAAGCTCCTCGAAACGTTTCCGAATCCCGCTCCGCACCGCGATTTTTTGATCGACCATACGCACCACGAATTCACGTCGGTGTGCCCGATGACGGGACATCCCGATTTTGCGGACATCACGGTGCGTTACGTGCCGGATAAAACCTGCGTGGAGTTGAAATCGCTGAAGCTGTATTTCCACGCTTTCCGCAATCAGGGGATTTTCTTCGAGGCGGTGACCAACAAGATTTGCGACGACCTCGGCAAGGCACTGAAACCGCGGAGCCTGACGATCATCTCGAAGTGGAAAGCGCGCGGAGGATTCACGTCGGTGGTGACGGCGGAGTGGTCTACGAAGAAGAAACGCTGAGCGAGAAAATCGTGAT
>CAMLSH010000269.1 GCA_946482625.1 uncultured Opitutaceae bacterium | reverse complement strand
CGGCGCGTTGTTCCCATCGTCCACATTTAGCATCTTCCGCCCGCCCGCATCGCTCAGCGTGCGCGGAGCGCCCGCGCCACCTCGATCCAGACTCGACCCGATCCACCCAGAATCATAGCCCGCGTTCCCCTACTGGTCATTGGTCACTTCGCCGCCGCTCCGCAGCGACGATCACGCATTCAAAAACTCCCGCACCAGCGCCAGCCACTCCTCCTCCACCGACGAGGACGGCTTCACCATCCCCAGATGATGATACCAATACCGCGCATTCCCCTCATCGCCTTCCTTCCGGTGCAGGTACGCATGCACCCGGTCGCCCGCCCGCCCGCTCGCCTGCTGCGTCAGATCGTGCGCCCGGTTCCAATCGCCCCGCGCGTCGTACCACAGCGCTTGCAACGGCACGCTCAACTTCTCCGGCGAGGGGAGCGCCTTGAATTCATCGACCGTCATCATGGACTGGAAAACCATTATCCACGGATTGTGCGCACAGTTGGCGGGTGGTTCCGCACGAGTTTCACGGATTTTTTGGATATCTCCCATGGCCACAGTCGGTTCTGTCCCCAATCTCGCTACCACGACGCGCGCCGAATGAAACTTATCGTCCTAGCCCAAACACCGCCGCCTGTCCACGGCCAGAGCCTCATGGTCCAGACCCTCGTCGAGGGTCTGCCCGCTCACGGCATCGAGGTCCATCACGTGAATCTCGGCCTCTCCCACGACGCCGCCGACATCGGCAAATGGCGTTGGGGAAAACTCTTCTCGCTCCTCGGCGCCTGCTTTCGCGTGTACCGCATCCGCCGCAAACTCGGCCCCGTCGCGCTCTATTACGTGCCCGCCCCCGCCAAACGCGGCGCCCTGTATCGCGACTGGATCGCGATGATCCTCTGCCGCCCGCTCGACGGCGCCCTCATCCTCCACTGGCACGCCGTCGGCCTCGGTCGCTGGCTCGATGTTCACGCCAACGTCGTTGAGCGGATTATCACCAAACTCCTCCTCGGCCGCGCCGCGCTCTCCCTCGTGCTCGCCGAATCCCTCGCGTCCGACCCCATCAATCTCGACGCGAAGAACACATACATCCTCCCCAACGGTATTCCCGATCCAGGCGCACCCGCCCCGCGCGAACGCCGCAATCCCTCCGCCCCCTGCAAACTCCTCTACCTCGGTTTGTGCTCCGAGGAAAAAGGCCTCTTCGAACTCGTTGAAGCCCTCAACCTCGCCCAAGCCCGCCAGCCCGGCTGCTTCCACCTCACCGTCGCCGGCAGCTTCGCCTCGCAAGCCGACGAGCAGAAATTCCGCGAACTCTCCGTCCCGCTCGGCAGCGCTGTCCGCTACATCGGCTTCGCCGGCGAAAACTCCCGGAACGCCCTCCTGCGCGAGGCCGACGTCTTCTGTTTTCCCACCCATTACCCGCACGAAGGTCAGCCGCTCGTCCTGATGGAGGCGCTCGCCCACGATCTCCCGATCGTCACGACCCGCTGGCGCGCCATCCCCAGCATGCTGCCCGGCTCGCACACGTGGATCGTCGAACCCGGCCGCCCTGCCCTCCTTGCCGACGCCCTCCGCGAAGCCCGCTCCTCGCCCCGCCCCGGCGGCGCGTCCCGACGGTTCTTCTTGGAAAACTACACCCGCGAAATCCACCTCGCCGCGCTCGCCTCCGCCCTCCGCACCGCCCAACGCGATCGAACGGAGCCCTCCGAGTAGCCATCGCTACGCAACCGCCCGAGCACTGCGCGTCCTCGATAGCTCGCCCTGGTCCCAACCGCGTTCTTCCGACATAGGTCCTATAGGTCCCATCAGTCCTATAAGACCTATTTTTATTTACGCATTCTCGGCCCCTTCGCCCACGCCCGCCTCGCCGCTTCAGCCTGCCCTCACCCCAGAAAACAAAACCCTTCCCGACCGCCGCCCTTCGCCGCCACAGTCGGCCCCATGTTCTTCTGGCCGAAAAAAATCATCACCCTCTTTTTCCTGCCTCTCCATTTCGCGCTCTTCGCCGGCGTCGCCGGCCTGGTTCTCCTTCACCTCCGTCGACGCGAACGCCTCGCCCGCATCCTCCTCACCGCCGCCATCGCCGCCCTAGCGCTTTTTTCCAACAACGGCGTCTCCCACCTCCTCATCGCCCCGCTCGAATCCCACTACCCGGCCGCCCCCGAAATCATCGACGCCCCCGGCTCCTCCTTCGCCACCTGCCGTCACATCGCCATCCTCGGCGGCGGACACGGCGAAAGCCCCGGCCTTTCGCGGATCAACCAGCTCAGCCCCGCCTCCCTCGGCCGCCTCGCCGAAGGCATCCGCATTTTCCGCCAGCTCCCGCCCGACGCCTTGTTCATCCTCTCCGGTCACGCCGGCGAGGGTAACACCAGCCACGCGCAGGTGATGGCCGAGGCCGCCGTCTCCCTCGGCGTCCCGCCCGGCCGCATCCGCCGACTCGATACGCCACGCGACACCCACGACGAGGCGCTCGCCCTCCGTTCGCTCGCGGGCGACGCCCCCGTCGCCATCGTCACCTCCGCATGGCACCTCCCCCGCGCCATGCGCCTCTGCGAAGGCGCGGGCCTGCGCGCCATTCCCTGCCCCGCCAGTTTCATGCTCAAACCCGCTGCCGACACCCGCATCGACATGCTCCGCTTCGATCTCGGCTCCCTCGAACGCAGCACCAAGGCCATCCACGAATACCTCGGCCTCCTCTGGTCCACCCTGCGCGGCCAGATCTAGCACCTTCTCCGAAAACGCCGCATATCCTGCCAAAAACCGGCCTCGCCGGAATTTTCATTTCACAAACGTTACAAATCTAGGTAGCGAGCACCCTCCATGTTCTCGCTCCAGAAACTCTTCGGCAAAGACCAAAAGTTCTACGATCTCCTCGAAGCCAGCGCCGAAGAGGCGCACACGAGCACCAAGCTCCTCGCCAACTACCTCCAGCGCATCGAGTCCTATCGCAGCGCCGGCGACCTTGACGACTTCATCCAGAGCCGCCGCAAAGACAAAAAGATCACCAGCCTCATCACCGAAGAGCTCTGCAAAACCTTCGTCACCCCGCTTGAGCGCGAAGACATCGAAGCCCTCTCCAACACGCTCTACCGCATCCCCAAGACCGTCGAAAAACTCGTCGAGCGTCTTTCCATCTACCCCGGTAAGATCCCGCGCGAGAGCTTCATCCGCCAGACCGAGCTCCTCGGCAAGGCCTCCGAAGCCGTCGTCTTCATGGTGAAACAACTCCGCCACGGCGCCCGCCTCGACCAGATCGGTGAGGCCAACACGCGCCTCCAATACGCCGAAGGCGAGGCCGACAAACAGCTCCTCATCGCCATCAAAGACCTCTACAACGGCCCCTACGACGCGAAGGAAACTGTCATCCTTCAGGACCTCCTCGAGATGATGGAAAAGTCGATCGACCGCTGCCGCGACGCCGGCAACGTCGTCTTCCAAATCGTCTTGAAGTACTCCTGAGCCGGTCGCGCCTGCCATGACGCTCCTCCTGCTCGTCCTCTTCGCGGCGTTGGTGTTTGAATACATCAACGGCTTCCACGACACCGCCAATTCGATCGCCACGGTCGTCTCGACCAAGGTCCTCACCCCGCGCCAGGCCATCCTCCTCGCCACGATCTCCAACATGATCGGTGCCTTGGGCGGAGCCCTTCTCGCCAAGTTCTTCCTTTCCTTCGGCGCCACCTGGATCGCCGAATGGGTCGCCAAGCTTGGCGGCACCGCCGTGGCGAAAACCATCGGCGCGGGCCTGATCGATACGAGCTACGTCAGCATGCCCGCCATCTTGTGCGCCCTGACCGGCGCGATCGTGTGGAATATCTTCACGTGGTGGCTGGGCCTACCCTCCAGTTCGAGCCACGCCCTGATCGGCGGACTATGCGGCTCGGCTCTGGCCGCCGCTCATGGCAACTGGGCCGTCCTCAAATGGTCCTATATCGACGCGAAAGGCGCCCACGCCGGCCTCTGGCCCAAAGTCGTTCTTCCCATGATGGCGTCCCCTGTCGTCGGCTTCCTCGTCGGCGCCGTGATGATGTACCTGCTCTACGCGCTCCTGCGAAAAGCCACCCCGCGCTTCGTCAACCTCACCTTCGGCAAGCTCCAACTCGCCAGCGCCGCCTGGATGGGCTTCAGCCACGGGACCAACGACGCGCAAAAAACCATGGGCATCGTCGCCCTCGCCCTGTTCACCGGCACCCAGGCCGGCACCTTGGACAACCTTCCCCACTGGCTCTCCTTCCTGCGCACCCCGACCTTCGATATTCACACCTGGGTCGTCGTCGTTTGCGCCCTCACCATGGCCGCCGGCACCGCCGCGGGCGGCTGGCGCATCATCAAGACGATGGGCCATAAAATGGTGAAACTTCAGCCCGTCCACGGCTTCGCCGCCGAGACCACCGCCGCCGCCATCATCGGCGTCGCCTCGCACATCGGTATCCCTCTTTCCACGACGCACGTCATCTCCACCTCGATCATGGGCGTCGGCGCGACGAAACGTTTCAGCGCCGTGAAATGGGGCATCGTCGGCCGCATGGTCTGGGCCTGGGTACTCACGATTCCGATCACCGGCCTCATCGCCTATAGCCTCATGCGCCTCGCGCACTTCGCCGACTAGTCGCCACTTGGTAGCATACCTGGTAGCTACGAGCGCCAGCGAGTAGCCGCACCGCCACGCCCCGCTGCGCGCACGTCCGTCCCACCAGCTCCGCGCACATCCCCATAGGTCCTATAGGTCCCATAAGCCCTATAGGACCTATTTTCTTTTCCAGCCCGCACAGCGCATTTACTTCGACCGCGCCCGATCCCTTCTGCCAAAAATCCGCCGCGATGCCCGACGCCCCCGCACTCTCCCCCGGCTGCGAAATTCTCCTCCTCGAAGACGATCCCGTCCTCCGCAAACGCCTCGCCGCCCACCTCCGCGGCCTCGGCGCCGAAATCAGCGAAGCCTCCAAAGTCGCCGAAGCCCGCCGCCTCCTCGGTGAACTCCGCTTCGATTTCGCCCTCCTCGATCTCCATCTCCCCGACGGCGAAAGCATCGATCTCCTCCGCGAAAAAGCCTTCTCCGAAAACACCGGCGTCGTCGTCATGACCGCGTTCGGCGGCGTGAAAAAAGCCGTCGAAGCCATGCGCCTCGGCGCGGGCGACTACCTCGCCAAACCCTTCGAGCCCGACGAACTCCCGCTCGCGTTTCTCCGCTGCCGCGCCCTCCGCCAGTCCGAACGCCGCGACCAACACCGCGCCAGCCCGGCCACCGCCAGCGGCGACTCCGGCGAACTCTTTTTCGGCGCCAGCCTCGCCCCCATCGCCGCCCAACTCGACCAGATCCTCGCGGCCGAACGCCGCCTCGAGCGCAACCTCCCGCCCATCCTCATCGAGGGCGAAACCGGCACCGGCAAGAGCGCACTCGCTCGCTGGGTACACCAACATGGCCCCCGCGCCGCCCGCCCATTCATCGCCATCAACTGCGCCGCCCTGCCCGACACCCTCGTCGAAGCCGAACTCTTCGGTCACGAACGCGGCGCCTTCACGGACGCCAAGACCGCCCGCCTCGGCCTCTTCGAAGCCTCCGACGGCGGCACGCTCTTCCTCGACGAGATCAGCGCCCTCACACCCGCGACGCAGGCCAAAGTCCTCACCGCTGTCGAAGAAGGCCGGATACGCCGCCTCGGCTCCACCAAGGAGACCGCCATCGACACCCGCCTCCTCGCCGCCAGCAACCGCCCGCTCGCCGACCTCGTTGA
>CAMLSH010000268.1 GCA_946482625.1 uncultured Opitutaceae bacterium | reverse complement strand
TGGGACCGCGCCGACACCCAGGCCGAGCTCGCCAAAGTCCACTTCTCCAACCTCCCCGAAAATCTCGCGTTTTACTCCGGCGCGATCGACGCCGCCGGCAGCTTCAGTGGCATCTACTCGTCCGCGATTCTCGCCTACGGCTCGCTCATCGACCAGCCCGTGGACGCCGATCGCTACATGGCCCCGCAACACCTCGAAGCCCTCAAAACCGCCGGCGCGTTCGCCGGACAACAAATCACCCTCGCCCCGATCCGCAGTTCCGCCGGCGGCGCCCTCGAACGCGATCCGCTCCTCAGCAAAGACATCCGATTCCTCTTCGAGCCCAACTCCTACAAACTCGACCTCACGAGCCAGGACAACCTCACCAACCTAGATTCAATCCGCCGCCTCCTCCAGGTCAGCCCCGGCTCGACCATCCTCCTCCGTGGCCACGTGGACAACGCGCTCATCGAAACTTTTCGCAAACAAGGCGGCGACACCTTCGTTCGCCAGATGGCCCTCAAATCGATGGAGCTTTCCAAAAACCGCGCCGGCGAAATCCGCCGCGTGTTGATCGAGCGCCTCAAAGTAGAACCTGCCCGCCTCGAAACCATCGGCCGCGGCTGGGAAGAACCCGCCGGCCCCGACCCCGAAAAAAACCGCCGCGTCGAAGTCCAGTGGTTCACTGTCGAATGATCTTTCCGCCTCCGCTTCCAATCCAATGTAGGCGGGGTGCCCCCACCCCGCTTTTCTTTTCCCCGGCAACAGCACTCGCGCTCGTAAACTCCCCAGCAACTAACAAAACCCGCCCATGAAAAAAGTTCTCCTGCTCCTTCTGCTCACACCCACGCTGGCGCTTTGTGACGTCTATCGATTCTACGTCGTCCAGTACGACGCCGACGCGCAGGAGGAGTTCTCCAAACTCACGGGCGCGGAACTGCTCGCTCGATCAAATGGCGAACGCGCGACCATCCACGCCTTCGCCGAACTGGACACCAAAGACGGAAACAGCGGCAGCTTCGCCAGTCTCCGTGAAATTGATTACGTGGACGCCTTGCAGTCGGACGGGAGCATCAAATCCAAAGCGAAAAAAGCCATCGGCACCGAATTCACGATCAAAGAGAGCAAGGGCGGCGTCGCAGCCTACGCGTTTAAAGACACCAGGCTCGTCCGCTGGGAGCCGCTCTCGCCGAAGACCGATGTCTTTCACCCGATCATGAAAACGGTCAGCGCCAGCAATCAGGTCAGCATCAAGATCAACTCCATCCTCGCCACGGGCAGCCACACGACGGACGGTCTCACCACGGTCTATCTGCTGGAGAGAAGAACAGATCTGTAACCTCAGCGTCACGCAGCGCGACCCACCGGCCGCTTCGTTCTCTTCGTTTCCCTCTATAAACTCGTCAGCACTTTGACCGCCCCGCCGACCAACTACCGCCGCGCCTTCTGGAAAAGCCGCCATCACCTCTGGCTCGCTGTCCTCACGCTCGGCCTCGGCTTCGCCAGCGGTGAACCCCTCGGTCTCCTCGCCGGCGCCACCCTCTACGCACTCGGTCTCGTTTATCTCCCCGACGCCGGCTTCTTTCGCCGTTCGATCGACTCCCACACCCAAGGCCAGCGCGACCTCGAAGCCGCCGCCCGCCTCGCCGAGTTCCAACAACAACAAGACCGCGTCCTCGCCGACCTCTCGCCCGCCCGACGCCAGCGCCACGTCCAGCTTGCCGCCGTCTGCGCCGACATCGAAAAAGCCTCCCACGAGGCTCAATCCACCACCGGCCTCGATCTCGATTCCCGCCTCCGCAAACTCGACGAACTCATGTGGACCTACCTCCGCATGCTGGCCATCGAGCAGTCGCTCGACATCTACCTCGAAACCGAACGCAAAGAACGCGTCCCAGAACTCGTCCAATCCCTAGAAGCCGAGACCCAGGATCTCGCCGCCGAAATCGAGTCCGCCAAAAAACTCGCTACGCGCCCGCCCGCGCTCGAAACCAAAGAGCGCCTCGTCGCCTCGCATCTCGAACGACTGAATACGCTCCGCCAGCGCCTCCACCGCATCGAACAAGCGCAGGCCAACCTCGCCCTCGTCCGCTCCGAACAAGAGCGCCTCGTCGAACAAGTGAAACTCATCCGCGCCGACGCCGTCGCCGCCAAAAACGCGGACGCCCTCAGCGCCCGCATCGACCTCAGCATCGAGCACCTCGCGGCAACGAACAAATGGCTCTCCGAACTCACCGAGTTCAAAGACCTCACCAACAACCTCCCCGACCTCCCCACCCGCGTCGGCTACTCCACGACCACCGCGCCGACAGCGAACCGGAAGAAAGTAGAGAGTAGAGAATAGAACCCATCCGAGGTGGAGCGCGCACTCCGAGCGCGCTGAGCGACACCAACTTTCCCATCACGAAGATACCGCCCTCCTCGCGCCATCTCCCCCTCCCGCTCGCTCCACTCCTCCGCGCTGTTCCAATTCTATCCGCTTCCGATCCCCGCCGCCCCTTCCGATCTCCGATCCCAAGCTGCGATTAGCAGCCCCCTCCGCCCGCCCGCGCAGGCGATCAGCCGAAGCCGCACTCCCAAAATTTCGCCCATTGGCGAAATTCATGAGTGGTTAAAAAATTCCGAACTCCGATTCCGAAACTCCGCCTCCGCCCTTCGATGTCCGCTCCCTCCGCACCCTCGCCCGCCGTCCCGCCACGCGCCACCCTCCCTCCTTGGGCCGCCGAACTCGCGCGCCTCTGGAACAGCGGCGCGCACAGCCTCTTCCTCCTCCACGGAAACATCTTCGACCTCTTCCCCATCCGCATCGGTTCCGCCCCGCCTGCCCCACCATCGCCCACCGGCGACTCCGCCACCGCCGAGTACGCCGCACTCCCCGCGTTCCTCGCCCGCCGCCTCTTCCCCGACCGCGCGTATCTGCTCTTCTACGACATCGGCGAAGGCCTCTCCTTCGGCTCGCCCGTCATGCAGCAGCGATTCTTCGAATGGCTCCGCATCTTCGACGAGGTCGAGGGCACGCGCTTCCACATCGACGGACCGCCCCGCGCCTTCGGCGAACTCGTCCCGCTCCTCCGCCGCTTCTTCCTCCGCGCAGCCGACGAAAAAGGCCGCGACCGCGGCGTCACCCTCGTCATCAACTTCCCCGAGAAAATCATCCCCGCATCCGAGGAGTCCGGCGCCAGCGCCGACGAACGCGCCGCCCTCGTCACCCTCCTGAAATGGGCCGCCTCGCCCGAACTCCACCTCGGCGACATCGGCGTCCTCCTCGTCACCGAGACCGCCGCCGAGCTCCAGTCCGACCTCGTCCAGAACCCCCACGTCTCCAGCGTCCGCATACCGCTCCCCGATCTCGCCGCCCGCCGCGACTTCCTCGCCTCCGGCTGGCTCGACCGCGCCGCCAGCGGCAAAAAACTCGCCGACGCCACCGATCTCTCGACCGACGACATCGCCAAACGCACCTCCGGCCTCGCCCTCCTCCGCATCGAGCAACTCCTCGTCACCGCCCTCCGCGCCGGTGAACGCCTCACCACAGAATCCATCAGCGCCGGCAAACGCCGCCTCATCGAGGAATACTGCCAGGGCCTCGTCCGCTTCAAAGACCCCAAGCCCGGCGTCTCCCTCGATCACGTCGCCACCCACGTCGCCGCGAAAGCCCGTCTTCGCGAACTCGCCTGGCTCATCCGAAATCAAAAAGACGACGTCCTCGAACGCGGCGTCCTCGTCCCCGGCCGCATCGGCGTCGGCAAATCCTTCCTCATCGATTGTTTCGCCAGCGACTGCGGCCTCCCCGTTCTCGAGATCGGCGAATTCCGCTCCAAATGGGTCGGCGAAACCGAGCGTCAACAGGCCCGCATCCTCCTCACGATCCGCGCGCTCGGCCCGGTCATCGTCGTCGTGGACGAAGCCGACGCCGTCTTCGGCAACCGCTCCGCCGATGGGGACAGCGGCATCTCCAGCCGCGTCTTCGCCGCCTTCGCCGCGCACCTCGGCGACAGTTCTCTCCGCGGCCGCGAACTCTGGATCGCGATGACCTCGCGCCCTGATCTCCTCGCCATCGATCTCAAACGCCAGGGCCGCTTCGGCCTCTGCGTCCCGCTCTTCCCCGCCCAATCCCCCGACGAAGTCGTCGAACTCTTCACCGTCATCGGCCGCGTTAAAAAAATCGCCCTCTCCGACGAAATCCTCGCCTACGCCCGCAACGAACTCGGCGCGCGCTCGCTCACCGGCAGCGATGTAGAGGCAATCCTGATACGCGCCAAAGAACGCGCCGTCCTTGCCAAGCGCGACCACGACGTCCAACTCGCCGACCTCCGCGACGCCGTCGATGCCTTCATCGACCCGCTCGATGGAAACCTCCTCGCGCTTCAAGAACTCGCCGCCGTCCTCGCCTGCTCCGACCGCCGCTTCCTCCCCGAGAAATACAAATCCGCCCCCCGCGACGAAATGTCCGCCGACTTCGCGAAACTAAAACACGCCCTCGCCGGCCGCTGAGCCTCCGTACGTAGCTGCGTTCCTTAGAACGCGGCCTCCGCCTCCGAGGTGGAACGCGCCGTCCCGGCGCGTTATTCCCCTCCGCCCACGATGCCCGCCCTTCCGCCTACCAGCATCGCCCGCTCACGTGCCCCGCAGTCCCTTCCGCCCATTGGTCACTGCGTCATTGGTCACTGGTCATTTCAGATCGCGCGCGAAGCGCGCGATCTGACCGTCTCCCCCTCGACCCACGATCCGCTGATCAACGTCGCTCGCGGAAACGCCGGCAGCCCGATCTCGTTATTGTGCACCATGCCGACGAGCATATCGACCGCACCTTCGCCCGTCTGGTCGTTGTGCTGATCCATCCCCGCCCAATCTTTGCAGTCCTCGCGATGCTCCAGCTGGATCAGCCCGATGTCGCGCGGCACTTTCATGCCGAGCCCTTCGATCCAGGTTTTCACGACATGATACAGCGTGAAAATCACATCCGGCTCCGCCTTCTTCAGCCACGCTGCAAACAGCGCCGGATTTTTCCGCGCTTCCTCCACTTCATAAAATCCCGCCACCCGTTGCTTCGCGGGCAACGCCTGCTGTCCCACCCACATCCCGGAGCTAAAACGCCCGTCCACCAGCCGGTCGATCCGCTCGTCAACGACCAGCGCGGGCCGTTCGTAACCGAGCGCCCGCGCCTGCTCCATCGCCTGCAACACCAGCGCGTGATGATCCACGCAGCAAAACGGCAGCGTCGGATTCCGCGTGCGCACGCCCGTCACCACGCACGCCTGATTTTGCCACGTCGAACCGAAGCGCTCTGGCAGCTGATTCTCCTTCATGAGCCCCACGATCAACGCCCCGCGGATTCCCCGCGCCCGCAATATCCGGTCAAGCCGGTCGCCGTTCAGCTCAGGATCGTGCAGCCAGAATTCGTCCAGCTTGTATCCATGAAACGCCGCACGCCGCCGGCAGCCTTCGACGTACACCGGCACCGTCGGATGACTCTTAAACGCCCGCGCATCCTGATTCGCGTTGAGCAACGCCAGCGTGCGCCGGTAACCCGCCGGATGCGCTTTGCGCAACTCCGTCATGAGTTGCGCCACCACCGGGTTCTTCGTGTACCCGAGCGTCTTCGCGATCTTCGCGATTCGCTTCCGCGTATGCGGCGGGATCTGCGGATCATGCCGCAACGCCAGCGACACCGTGTTTTTAGAAACACCCGCCTTCTCTGCGATGATCGCCATCGTGACACGTGACATATGCACAGGACTGTAAAGCCCGA
>CAMLSH010000267.1 GCA_946482625.1 uncultured Opitutaceae bacterium | reverse complement strand
CGGGCGTGCACGGCGGCTTCCGGGAGAACCGTCGCCGGCTGCGCGACGAGGAATGGGAAATAGACTTTGAAGATAGCCTCCAGCCGGATGTCGGGCTGGGAGGCGGGTTCGCGAGGGAGCGTCTGTGGCGTATTCAAGGCGTGGTGGTGGTGTGCGTCGTCGTTGTGGTGGTCGTGACGGCGGGCGCGATCGGGCGGTCGGAGATCGTGAAGCGCGCGGTGCCGCTGCTGTTCGCTTGGGCGGCGGTGAAGCTAAAGCGCAGCGCGTGGACCGCGGGCGTGATCGACGCGGTGAAACTGTTGCCCTGCATCTGGGTCAGGCGCGTGCTGGAGACGGTGCTGACGTTATTGGAGCTCAGTTCGTAAATGCTGAGGACGACGTCGACCGGGGAGACGACCTGATAGTAAATGGTCTTACCCGGCTCCACGCTGACGTCCTGATTGGCGCTCACATTGAGATTTTGAGGACCGTCGGTAGCGCTCACCTGGGTGTTGCCCACGGGCACTTGGAAGCTGACCGGATAGGCGACGACGGGGCGGGGCGGGGATGGGGCCACGCAGGCACTCAGGCCGAGAAGAACGACGAGAGGCAGGGCGATGAGAGGCAGACGAGCGAGGCACGAGGGGGTTTTCATAGTGAGAACGGGTTCGCCTCCCATTCGCTGCCCTCATGCCACCGGTCGTGTGCGTTTTTAACCCGCTGGTGTACCGGTCGTTATCCTTGGCGCAAATGGCTCTCGGCCGGCGTGTCGCGGCAATGTGCAGCGAATTTTATGCGCGGACGGGCAATATGCAGAACGGTTTTGGGGCGGTGTTTTCCGGGCGCCGCACCACGTTGCGGGAGCTGCTTAACGGAGGCGCCGGGCTCAGCGCAGCTCCTTCTTTTTGGAGCGCTGATCGTGGATGAAGATGCTGATGACCAGCCAGAATCCGCCGGCAGCGGCGGCGAGGAAGCAGACCATGGCGAGCACCGGGTATCCGAAGAGCCGGTACGGCGTTTCGATCCGCATCATCAAGGAGGCGCCGACGATCAACGCGGCTAGGATCAGCCCGGTGGTGATGCGATTGGCGATTTTCTGCATGCCGTCGACGACGGTTTTCGTGTCGGTCGCCTTCACCTTCACTTCGAGTTCGGAGTTGGCGATGACGTCCATGATCCGGTTGAGGCGGCCGGGGAGATTGCTCACGAAATCCTTCATCTCGAGCAGCGCGCTGAACGCGTTTCCTTGCGTGAGATCTTTACGCACGCGTTGCGTCATGAGCGCCGAAGCTTCCTCGCGGATGGTGGCGTTGGGGTCGAAGGTGGGATCGAGAATGCGGCCGACTTCGTCGAGCTGGAGAAGCGTTTTTCCGAGGAGCGTGAGCTCGCTGGGAACGAACAGGCCGTTCTCGTGCGCGTTGCGGCTCACGTCGAGAAGCGAGCGGCCGACGTTGAGCTGTTCGAGTCCCTGATCGCGGCGAAGCGCGACGAGCTGGCCGATCTTCCGGCGAAACTCGAGCGCGTTGAAATGCTCCAGCTTTTCGCTGAAGCGGATCACGATCTCGGCCGCTTCCTCGCCTTTGCCGTCGCTGACGGCCATGATGAGTTTGAGGAGATTCTCCTGCATGGCGGGGCCGGTGTGGCCGACCATGCCGAGGTCGAGCAGCGCGATGCGGCCGTCGTCGGTGATGAAGACGTTTCCCGGATGCGGATCGGCGTGGAAAAGACCGTCGACGAGCACCTGCTTCAAATACGCCTTGAAAAGATCCGCCGCGAGGAAGCGCGTGCCGGTCATCTCCAAGCGGGCGAGCGGGCCGAGCTTGGTGATTTTTCGGCCGCGCACATAGTCCATCGTGAGCACGCTGCCGGTGCTGTAGTCTGCGACCGGTTGCGGCACCTGGATGGTTTCGAATTCCGCGAGATTTGAGCCGACGCTGATGAGGTTTTGCGCTTCGCGCTCGTAGTTGAGCTCCTGCTGGATGGTGACGCGGAACTCTTCGAGCACGCTTTGAAAACGGTAGCGTTCGCCGACCGCGGTGTGTTTGTCGAAGAAGCCGGCGATCTCGGCCAGCACATCGAAGTCTTCGGCGATTTGCTGGCGGATGCCGGGTCGTTGGACTTTCACGACCACTGGGCGTCCATCGCGCAACGTGGCCAAGTGGACCTGCCCGAGCGAGGCGGCGGCGATGGGTTCTGTGGCGAACGAGGAAAATGCCTTCGATATCCGGACTCCGAGCTCGGCAGTCACGATCTGCTCGACCTCCTCGTAGCTAAACGGCTTCACCTGATCCTGAAGGCGCGCGAGGGCTTTGATGTACGGGTCGGGAAGAAGATCCGGCCGGCCGGCGAGCACTTGGCCGAGTTTCACGTAGGTGGGGCCCATCGCTTCGAGGTCGTCGACGAGTTGCTCGGGTTTCTCAGTGGCCGCAGTCGTCGTTGCGCTGTACTCCGGAGCGTCCATGCGCACGCCGAAGGCTTCGTCGGTTGTCATCTGTTTGACGAGATCCGAGCGGCCGTATTTCCAAAGCAATGACGCGATCTGTTTGTAGCGTTTCAGGTGATTGGCGGAAATTTTCATGGCGGACTGGAGTTTGGGAAGAATGAGCGGGCCTGCCGACACCGGCGGTGGGCGAGGGTTCGCGAAGCACGGATGCGCGGTGGCGCCGCGCCTTGTTGAGCGGAAATTATTCCGCCGCCGGTTTGACCGTGGCGGTTTCTGCGTAGAATGCGGCCTCGCGACGATCCGGGACCTCACGTCCCGGCTGCCGCACTTTTCCCCCATGTTTCGCGCCGCCAAAGATGCGCTGGCCGGTAAGTCCGCCCGGCTCTACCTCAACGAACTGCTCTCGCGTTATGCGCGGCTGGAGACGCTGGACATCGATTCAAAGACGGGACGCATGGAGCTGACGTGTCTGCTGCACGGCGAATCTGCCCCGATCACCGTCACGGTGGGACGATACACGATCGAGCAGCAGGGCAGTGACCGGTTTCTGCGGCTCGGGGATTGCCGATGCTCGCGACCGTGGGTGCAGAACATCCTCACTGATTTCGTGGAGGAAAAAAGTTTTCCACTTCCTGTTTGGGCGGCGGCGGCACTGAGCTGATCAGCGCAGTATGCAGGGGGGCCGGCGGGGGCACGCTGCAAAATAGCGGGCGCGGAAGACGCCGAGATTGCCGGAAATAATGTCGGCTTAAACCGGCCAGACACGCCGGGGAAATCGAGCCTCGGAAAGGAGCCCGGCGAAGCGGTGGCACACGTTAAGCGAAAGTGAGCAATCTCCCGAAGCTGCGTTTCCCGATCGGTCGTTCCCACGACCAACCGCGATGCGGCCGAGGATTTTTTCAAACCTCAAATCGTTACTCCTATGCTCGCTGAAATTTTCCTTCCCATGGCCGCTGTCGGCTGGTCGCTCCTCTATCTGCTTCTCGGCGGCGGACTGGCCGGCGCGATCGTTGTCTTCTTCGTCGCAAAAGTACTTCGCAAATAACGGGGGCGAAACACGACGGCTTCTTTTCACCACGGGCCATGACGTCGATAGCGGTTATCGAATCCGGCGGGGCGGCCAAGGCAGCCGGGCTGAGGTATGTCACCGACGCCGAGCCCGGTCTCAGCCGCCAGCGCAGCGGAAAGTCCTTCCGGTATTTTTACCCGGACGGGAGTCCGGTGAAAGAGAAGGCCTTGCTTGCGCGTATCCGAAGTCTGGCGATACCACCCGCGTGGACGGATGCGTGGATCTGTCCCGTCGATAACGGTCATCTTCAGGCGACAGGGCGCGATGCGTGCGGCCGGAAACAGCATTGCTATCACCCGCAGTGGCGGGAAGTGCGGGATCGGACGAAATACGACCGCATGATCGCTTTTGGCCGGGTGCTTCCAAAAATCCGGCGAACGGTGAACCGGGAGTTGGAACGCCCGGGATTGGGTCGCGAAAAAATCCTGGCCGCGGTGACGCGCTTGCTGGAAGCGACGTTGATCCGCGTGGGCAACGAGGAGTACGCGCGGCAGAACGGCTCGTTCGGGCTCAGCACGCTGCGCGACCGCCACGTCGAGGTGCGCGGGGCGTTTATGCATTTCGAGTTTCGCGGGAAGAGCGGGAAGCGCCACGCGATCGACCTGCGCGACCCGCGTCTGGCGAAGATCGTCCGCAACGCCCAGGAGCTGCCCGGACAGGCGCTTTTCCAGTACACCGACGAAGACGGTCGTATCCAGAAGATCGGGTCGGAAGACGTAAACGAGTACCTGAGACGGATCGCTGGCGAGGAGTTCTCCGCCAAAGATTTCCGGACCTGGGCGGCGACCGTGCTCGCGGCGGAGGCCTTGCATGAGTTCGGCCGGTTCGAGACGACGGCGCAGGGAAAAAAGAACATGCTGGCGGCGATCGAGAAAGTGGCGGCGCGGCTGGGCAACACGCCGACGATCTGCCGGAAATCGTACATCCATCCGGCCGTGCTCAACGGCTATCTCGACGGGCTCACCGTCACGGTGCTGGAGCGACGAGCGGAGAAGGCGTTGCGCGCAGATCTCTTCCGTCTTTCCACGATCGAAGCGTCGGTGTTGGTCTTCCTGCAGCAGCAGCTCAAGCGGGCGCAGCAGGGAAGACGCGGGCGGCTCCGCTCGGGGGACGGGCTGGCGACCGCGCCACGCACCGGGAGCAGACAGTTTCGCAACAACCAAAACAACAAAAGGAGATCTGTTCTATGAATACACCCGCCTCACACGATACCCAGGGAAAAGTCATCCTCCACGGCCGGGGGGCCGGCGGCATCACCACGTCCGACGTGGAGCACCGCGCCAGGGAGATTGCCATGATCGAGGGACGCAGCGGCTCGGAACCGACGCCGCTCGACCGGGAGCGGGCGCTGGCCGAGCTCAGCGGCCTGGGCGTGCATCCGACGCTCAACGACGATGGTCAAAGCACGGGCGCTATCTCGCGCGATCCATCGCAGGCGCCGGTGTTTTTCGACAACCAGAAGCCGGCCGTCCAGGACATCGACGAGCAGGAAACCGTGGAGCGGCTCGCGTTGGAAGGCGTCGAAGAGGCCCAACACGATCAGATGCTCGCCGCGCGCAACAAGGCCCGGCGCGGGCATTGAGCGCGTGGCCGGCTCACGCAGCTTTCCGCTGCAACCAACGCGTCCAGCGGACGGTACCGCCGAGGATGCCGAGCGCGGCACCGGCGAACGCGTCCACGGCGACATGTTGTTTGGTGGAAAGCGTCGAGTAGACGATGGCGAGGCACCACAGCCAGTTGGCCACGCGCAGGCTCAGACGCGCGTCTACCTCGCGCAGCGAGGCGTGAAAACGGATCGCGGTGAAGACTGCGAACGCCACATGCAGCGAGGGGCAGGCGTTGCCGGAGGCATCGATCGTTTTTAGAAACTCGAACCCGGGATGCTGCGTCCAGTCGATCTCGATGGCCGGGATCACGGACGGCCAGACGAGGAAGATCCCGAGGCCAATCAGGGCCACGCCGCCTGCTTCCCAGCCGAGCGCGTAGAGCTCGGATTTCGTGGGCAGCGAGACCGGGGCGAGAGGCACATAAACCCAGAGCGACACGTAGGCGATCAGCGTCAGCGGGGCAAACGGTATCCAGTTATCCACTGCCAGGAGCGGCATCACCGTTACCGGAAAAATCGGGAAGTTGAGCAGCCGGAAATAGGCGATGAAGAAGACGGTGATGAAGGCCGTGATGCCGACGGTCTTGAGCAGCGAGTGGGCCGACATGCGCGCCCGCAACCGGTGGAGATCAGTCGGTTCTCGGCG
>CAMLSH010000266.1 GCA_946482625.1 uncultured Opitutaceae bacterium | reverse complement strand
GACGAAAACCTCGCAAAGTCAGACCATTTTGCTGGAGTGAACGCACTCGTCGGGAGGCAGCCGCATACCCGCCGCCCGTCCACCTTTCACAAACCACCGCCGCGTATTCCCTCATCCGGCCGACGCTACCACCAAAACGTTTCCCCGCTAACCCATGAGCAATCTACCCTCCTCCAGCGAAAGCATCGCCCTCCTCATCGACGCGGATAACGCGCCCGCCGCGAAGATCGACTTCATCATCGCCGAACTCGCCACCTACGGCGTCGTCAACATCCGCCGCGCTTACGGCAACTGGAAGAAGCCCGAACTCTCGGGTTGGGAAAAAGTGCTCCACGACTACGCCATCCAGCCCGTCCAGCACTTCGATCTCATCAAAGGCAAAAACGCCTCCGACATGGCGCTGCTGATCGAAGCGATGGACATCCTCTACACGAAAAACGTCGGCACGTTCTGCCTGGTTTCTTCCGACTGCGACTTCACTCCACTCATCCTCCGCCTCCGCGCCGATGGCAAACAAGTCATCGGCTTCGGCGGCAAAAACGCGCCCGCTCCATTCGTCGCCAGCTGCACCCGCTTCCTCTATCTCGACGACGACAGGAAAGCCAAAGAAGTGCGCAAAGACACCGCCGCCGCCAGCGATCACCTCAAACGTGACACGAAACTCATGAGCCTCCTGCGCAACGCCGTCGAAGCCGTCGAAGGCGAAGACGGCTGGGCCGCGCTCGGACGCGTCGGCGCCCACATCCAAAATCAAGGCTCCTTCGATTCGCGGAATTACGGATTCGCCAAACTGAGCGGTCTCTTCGCTGCCATTGACCGTTTCGAGATGAAGAAAACCCAGAACGCCAACGTCACCACCTACTGGGTACGCGCGAAGTAACACGACCGATCCTTCCAACTGCATTCAGCCTGCCAGAAACTCCAAAGTCTCCCTGTTCGCCCTCACTCCAGCTCCAGCCCCGTTTATATGAGCGATGCCCCCGGTATGACCGCATTCGAGATCGGCACCCAGTTCAGCCTCTTCTTTTTCGCGCAAGCCTACGGCTACGCGCACGGACTCAGATCCGCCCAGCAGTTCACAATCAACGAAGCGGTCGTGTTCGGCGCGCGCCATCTCTCCCACGCCTTCAAGCCATGGAGTCGCACCGCCTGGCCGCTCACCCCCGGAATCTGTGCGGCGCTCGTTTTGTTTTTCCCACACCTTCGGGAGCTTCAGGAGAAAACTCCGGACGTGGTCTCCTGGTTCTTTGCCGCGCTCCTTTTCGTATCGGTGATGGGCATCGGCGCCGCCGCCTGCGATCACACGTGGGCGGTGCGGACATTCATGCGGCCATTGCGCTGGCCGAAATGGCCGATTCTTTTCTCAACCACGTACGCCCTGCTTTTTGTCGGCGAACTTTTCCTGTTTCGCTACGCAGCCGAAGCACTGAACCTGCCAGGAACCATCCTCGGCATCGAATCTCCGTGGACAGAGATTTTCGCCTACGCCTGCTTTGCGTGGATTCTTTTCGTGACCTATCTCGGCTCCGTTTTCGACGGATCGGTCGACCGCATTTCCGATTCAGCGATCCGATCTCCCGCTGACGTCGTACCCAACCCGCCACGCCCTTCGCGCCGCGGCGTGCAGCGTTAAACGAACACAGGCCCTGACGCAGTCAGGCCCCTGCGCATCGCATTCCGCGCTCGCAAACCGGCCTCGCCGTTTGCGAGCGCTCTGCGAAGGACTATGCTTCCCGCGCTCCCGGCAACGGGCTGGAGAACGCTGCCCGCGGTGAACCTCAACGTCCGTCGAAGACACTATGACTCCTCCATCCACTCAACCGCACGCGGAGCACGAGGAATTTTCCCTGCCCCTGTTCGTGCTCACTGTGCTCGCCACGCTCGCCGGGCTGCTCGCGGCGTTGCGGTTGTTCGCGCCATCCATCTGGACACAGCAATTTCTCGCCCCGATCTGGGCCGCGGGCGTGGCTTTTCTGATCGTCAGCGTGGTCAACTGCTTTCTGGAGTACTTTTTCCATCGATACGTTTTGCACATGCCGGCGGTTCCGTTCCTGCGGCGGCTTTACCGGCAACACACCTTGCATCATGCGCTCACTCATATCGCGCGGAAACAAACCCGCGACGGACGCGGGATTCTGTTTATCGAAAATAAGTTTCCCATCGTGGAGCCCGAGCAGGGCGAGGCATCTTTCTTTCCCTGGTATTCGCTGGCGGTTTTCGCGCTCGTCCTCTCGCCGCTCCTCGCATGCCTGCAATGGCTGTTCCCGTCCTTCCCCTGGTTCTTCTCCGGGTTCGCTGCGCTCGCGGTCTCGCTCGCGCTCTACGAAATCCTCCACGCCATCAACCACTGGCCCTTTGAAAAATGGGCGCCCCTCATCGAGCACCCACGCTGGGGCCGCTATTGGCGGCCGGTCTATGGCTTCCACCTTCGCCATCACGCGGTGACCGACTGCAACGAATCCATCTCCGGCTTCTTCGGCCTTCCGTTGGCGGACTGGGTTTTCGGTACGTGCGTGATCCCCCAGACAAGCTACGCGCAAGGAGAAGAATGGGCGCCGGATAAATTTCGCAGTCCAAACCCGCGCGGCGTTATTCGTTTTCTGGATGCCTGGGCCGAACGCGTGGTCCAAAGACGTCGCAACGCCGCGGCCACCGAAACTGCCGCACGGGAGCTGTCCACCGACCCGCTGCCCGTCGCTCCGGCTGTGCGGGAGTATTCGCGAGGCGAAGAGATCGCCAACTGGGTCACGCACGGCGTCGGCTTTGCCCTCAGCGTCGCCGGACTCACCTTACTCATCGTATTCTCCAGCTTACGTGGCGACGCCTGGCATGTGGTGAGTTTTACCGTCTTCGGCATCACGCTGCTCATGCTCTACGCGATCTCCACGCTCTATCACACGCAACGTCGTGAGCGCGGGAAATTGCTTTTCCAAAAACTCGACCACGCCGCGATCTTCCTCCTGATCGCGGGCACGTACACCCCGTTTCTCCTCACCAATCTCCGCGGACCTTGGGGATGGTCGCTCTTCGGCGTGGTGTGGGGACTATGCGGAGCGGGTGCGGTCTTTCAGCTCTTCTTCGGGACACGCTACCGGCTGGCGACGACGATCGCGTACATCTTTGTCGGTTGGTTGATTGTGGTGGCCGCCAAACCGCTGGTCGCAAACGTTCCTGCCGGCGGACTCTGGCTGCTCCTCGCGGGCGGTCTCTGCTACACCGTCGGCGTCGTTTTCTATCAATGGCACCAGCTGCGCTATCACCACGCCGTCTGGCACGCCTTCGTGCTCGGCGGCAGCACCTGCCACTTTCTCGCCGTCCTGCTTTTTCTTCTGCCAAGGACCAACGCGTAGTTCGCGCCGCGGTCACCGGAAGCCACGTCTCCACGGCCCGTTACTCCTGATCGCATGCGGCCAGCGTTTGTTCGCAACGGGGCACACCTCGAAGTTCCGTTGCCGCGAGAACCCGTTTGCAGGCCGCCAGCACGCGGGAAAATTCCGGAGTTGCTTCACGCGCGGTCAGGAACAACGCCGCGACCTCGAAGAGCGTCATGCTCGAGACAAGTTTGAACCCGTCGGTCGCACTCCCCATGAGCGCCTCGAGTGCGACACACTCTTCGAGCCGCTCGGCCACCACCTCGGCGGCCTCCGCCAGACGCTCGCACAACACTGGCTGACGCAAATAGGCGCAGGCTTCCTCGAGATCTTTTATCCCATAAAACTGCGCCGTCAGAGAGCGACCCAGGCTGGAAAGCTGTGGAAAGACGTACCAGATCCAGTGACTTGTTTTCCGTCCCGCGCGAAGCTCCGCGAGCGCCGTAGCGATTCCAGCGCGTGGGTCGTCTTGCGCGGCTTTGAAACGATCGAGCGACATGGGAAAGAAGCCTGCGCCACGTATTCAAAAATCGGTGGTATTGGACCCCGCCTCGCGCGCCCGCCCCGGCCGCAAGGCGACAACAGCTGAAACTTCGCTCCAGGCGTTTCTCGTCCTCATCGCAAGCACTGACGATGCCGAACCGCGTCGCGTCAAACCGGCCAAGCATTCGGTGTCAGCGGTAGTCCACGTCCGCTCAAAATCCGATGCTTCGATGGGGCAAACCCTCGATGGCGAAATATCCTCCCCGCGAGCAAGTTGGCAGCGAGCAACGTCCCTTAACCGAGGCCTTACTTGAAAACGGAACGCCACATTCCTACTCCGCCGCCGGCGACCAGTGCCGACGAACTGATGACCGATCCCGTCTGCGGCATGACCGTCGATCCACGCGGCACGTTGGGCGCCGGGTACGACGGACGTATCTTTCACTTCTGCAGCGAATCCTGTCGGGCCCGATTCCTTGCGGCTCCAGAGGACTACATCCGCGAGCAACCGCCGTCCGCCGGCTCAGAACTTTCGCCTTCCCGTCCGGCGACAGGTTCTTCTCCGGCGTCGGCGGAAAACAACCGGAAGAATCCCGCTCATCGAACGAATCCCGCCGGATCGTGGACCAACTACATCCCGCTGTTGATCGTGATCGGACTTAGCCTGGCGTCCGCATGGGCGAAACAGAATGCGTATCCGGGCCTCCGTGACATGCGTTCCGGCATGCACGATTTCATGGGGCTTTTTCTAGTGATCTTCTCGATGTTCAAGCTGTTCGACCTGCGCGGCTTCGCCGACGGGTTCCAGATGTACGATCTCCTCGCCAAACCTTTCCGCCCTTACACCTACATCTATCCATTCATCGAACTTTCCCTCGGCCTTGGGTATCTGGCGGCGTGGAACCTGCCGGTCGTTTACGGAGCAACCATCGCGGTCATGCTTTTCGGTACGCTCGGCGTCGTTCGCGCGTTGCGAAAGGGACTCGACCTCCACTGCGCCTGCATGGGCACGGTGCTGAAAGTCCCGCTTTCCACCGTCGCCCTAACCGAGGACCTCGGGATGGCGGCGATGGCTGGGATCATGTGGGCCACTGCGTAAATGAAACCACACAACCGAGTCCCCTTCGTTTTTCCTGCCGAAAAGAAATTCAAAGACGACTTCGTGACCCGTCCTGACGCCGCATGGAAAACACGTTCAGCGGTCGCCAGCTCATTTTTCCATCAAACCGCCTACGTCCCCGAAAAACTCATGCCGACAAAACAGACCAAAAAACGCGCCCGCGCAGCGAAACGACAGGGCAAGAAACCCACGACCCAAGCCGGCGAATTCGTGAAGGAAAACATGCGGAAGCTGAAACGAGGCAGCGGAAACGTTCGCTCCAAAAAACAGGCGATCGCGATCGGTCTTTCCGAAGCGCGACGATCTGGCGTGAAGCTCCCCAAGCCCGCCAAAGGCAAGGCTTCGTCGGCCACCCGAAAAAAGGCCTCACGCGATAAGGCGATCGGTTCCGGCCGAACAAAACCATCGCCCGCCCGTTCGCGCGGCGCCAAAAAGGCCGCACGCACCCGCGCCCGCCGTTATAGCCGATAACGCCGGGGCGCGCGTCCCCTCCTTCTTTCATTGGAAAGCCGGCGAGTCGCCGGTGCCGGTAAGCGGTCGTCCGGGGAGCATCCGTCCACAACGCGTATCCGGGATTCAGGATTCAAATAACTCAGCGATCGAAGACCTTCTTGATGTCGCCTACTTTCTTCTGCGCTTTGCCTTCGACTTGATCGCCCCGGCCTTCCGCCTCCAGACGCTCGTTACCGACGAGCTTGCCAGTGCCTTCCTTGACTTTGCCTTTGAGGTCTTTGGCGGTGCCTTCAGCTTTATCTTGGGTACTTGATTTCATGAGTTGATAGG
>CAMLSH010000265.1 GCA_946482625.1 uncultured Opitutaceae bacterium | reverse complement strand
CCACCTTCCCGCCATGACGCGCCTGCAAGCCCTCACCACCGAAGCGCTCACGCTGACAGACGCCGAACGCGCCGCACTCGCCTCAGAACTTCTGCACACATTGCCCGCCGTTCTCTCCGACCAAGACGAAGGCGTTGCCGAAGCCAGCCGCCGCGACACCGACCTCTCCGCCAATCCCTCCACCGGCGTCGATTGGCCCACACTGAAAAAAAATCTCGGCCGCTAAGCGATGCCGCTGATCTTTCATCCGCTCGTTCAAAACGACCTGCGGACTATTCTGCGATTCTACGAAGAAGAAGGCGGTTCACGTCTGGCCGACCGCTTTTTCGCCGAATTGGAAATGACGATCTTCACGATCGCGCATGAGCCCACGCGATTTCATTTCATCGCTCCCGGACTGCGCCGCGCAAACCTCCCACACTTTCCCTACCATCTCCTTTTCCGAGAAGATGCCGCCGGCGTTCGCATCCTCGTTTTGCGTCATCACCAACGCCGCCCAGATTTCGGTTCAGCGCGTCATTGAACGCGAACCATCCCCTCAACTTGAGCGTTGAGCGTTAAACGTTCAGCGTTGAACGTTTCCCCTTCATGACTTCCCGCGCCCGCTTCCTCGCCGCCGTCAGCTGCCAGCCCCTCGAACGCCCGCCCCTCTGGGTCATGCGCCAGGCCGGACGCTACCTGCCCGAATACCGCGCGCTCAAAGCCAAGTCCTCCTTCCTCGAAATGGTGAAGACCCCCGCGCTCGCCACCGAAGTCACCCTTCAGCCCCTGCGCCGCTTCCACGGCCTCGACGCCGCGATCCTCTTCTCCGACATCCTCGTCATCCCCGAAGCCCTCGGCCAGCCCTATGCTTTCCGCGACACCGGCGGCATCGCCATGGCCTACCGCCTCGAAACACGCGCACAAATCGACGCCCTCGCCCCCGCCGAAGCCGTGGCCGAAAAACTTTCTTACGTCGGCGAAACCCTCGCGCTCCTCAAAAAAGAACTCACCACCACCTCCGATCCCGCCATCGCCCATAAAGCCCTCCTCGGGTTCGGCGGCTCCCCGTGGACACTCGCCACCTACATGGTCGAAGGCGGTAGCTCCGACGACTTCGAACGCGTCAAACTTCTCTTCTACACCGACCGCGCCACCTTCGACGCCCTTCTCGAAAAACTCACTGCCGCGCTCATCGTCTATTTCCAAATGCAGATCCGCGCCGGCGCCGACGCCATCCAGATCTTCGACTCCTGGGGCGGCATCCTCTCCGGCCAGGATTACCAAGCCGCATCCCTCCGCTGGATACGCCAGATCGTCGCCGCCCTCCCCGCCGGTTTTCCGGTCATCCTCTACGCCAAAGGCACCGCCACGCAGCTCACCGACCAGGCCTTCTCCGGCGTCAAAGCCATCAGCCTCGACTGGACGCACGAGCTCGCCATCACGCGTCGCAATCTCCCCGACAACATCGCCGTTCAAGGCAACCTCGACCCGGTCCTCATGCAAACGACGCCCGAGATCGTCGCCCGTGAAACCACCCGCCTCCTCGAGTCGATGCGCGGCGCCCACGGCCACATCTTCAACCTCGGCCACGGCATCACCCCCGCCGCCAAAATCGAGTGCATGCAAGCCCTGGTAGACACTGTCACCACCTGGAAAAACTAAATCCCATATCACGCGCTTTTCTGCCACCTCGCCGCTCCGCTCGCCTCCGCGTTTTCTTCCTCTCATCACCCGACCGCTCCGCATCCAAAATCCTCCGTTTTGCGCCTTCTGCGCCTTTTGTGGCCAACCTTCCCACCATATTTCTCACTACTTCTCTTTTCATCGCCACGACGTGGACTGGCTGCGCGTCTTCACCAAAAGTAGACTCGGTTCGTACCGAGGCAGGGGCAAAGGTGCGTGACGGTAGTTCGTACGAACTGGCTATTCAGATTTCGGCACGTTCTCAGGAAGAAGGGCTCATCGCGGAGCATGAATGGATTAATCAAAACCATCCTGACGCCCGTCATGTTGAGTCCATACCCGCATCCGAGGGTAAAGATGAGCTGATTGTCTTCTCCCATCGCACCGACGTTCACGACGGCAAAATCTACAGTATCTACACTCGCCAGCTTTCCGACGGATCTCTCCGCGATTTCTTTTTCGATCAAACCGCCTACTTCGGAAAAACACCGGTCTCGCTGCAAGCGGCCCCGTCAAAGCACTAACTCTTGCCTAGTTTTGCGTCTGTTCGCGCCTCTTCGTGGCCACCTCTTCCTCAACTCCTAACGCCGCCTCGCTCCCCATCGCCGTCATCGGCGGAGGCATCACCGGCCTCGCCGCCGCCTACCGCCTGACGCGACTCGGCCACCGCGTCCGCCTCTTCGAAGCCTCTCCGCGTGTCGGCGGCGTCATCCGCAGTGAACGCACACCCGACGGCTGGCTCATCGAATCCGGCCCCAATTCTTTCCAGGAAAACTCCCGCGAAACCGCCGACCTCCTCACCTCGCTCGATCTGACGGCCTCGGTCGTCGTCACCTCGCCCAACGCGAAAAAACGCTTCCTTGTCCGCCGCGACCGACTCCACGCCGCACCCAGTTCGCCGCCCGGCCTGCTAACCACCTCGATCTTTTCCTCACTTGGGAAACTCCGCGTTCTCCGCGATCTCGGCATGAGCCCGCGCGAACGCCCGGCCGACGTCTCTCTCGCCACCCTCATCCGCGAACACTTCGGTCGCGAGTTCCTCGATTACGCCTTCAACCCCTTCGTCTCCGGCGTCTACGCCGGCGATCCCGAAAAACTTTCCGCCCGTTACTCCTTCCCGTCGCTCTGGACCGCCGAGCAAACCCACGGCTCGCTGATCCGCGGCATGATCTCACAGGCCCGCGCCCGCAAACACCGCGGCGAACCCAAAACTCGCCTCCTTTCGTTCCGCGACGGCCTGCAAACGCTTCCCGACACCCTCGCCCGCGCTCTCCCGCCCGGCACCATTTCACTCTCCACGCCCGTCGAATCGCTCACGCCGCCCCTAGCTCCCGGTTCTCCGTGGCGCATCTCCTTTCGCCACCTCTTTTCCTCCCCTCCGCAACACACGCCTGACGTCCCCGCCACGCCCCACGCTCCCGGTCGCGCGCAGACGCCCGTCGCCTCCTCCAGCGATCTTCACACCGAAAACTTTTCGTCCGTCATCCTCGCGGTCCCTGCGCACGCCCTCGCGAAACTCGTCTTCACCACCAACGACCACCGCGCCCTCGCCGAACGCCCGCTCGCCGCGCTTGCCGACGTCCTCCACCCGCCCGTCGCCTCGATCTTCCTCGGCTTTCGCCGTGAACAAGTCGCGCATCCACTCGATGGATTCGGCGCCCTCATCCCCGCACTCGAAAACAAAAAAATCCTCGGCGCGCTCTTCTCCTCCAGCCTCTTCCCGGGCCGCGCGCCCGACGGCCACGTTGCGATCACCGTCCTCGCCGGCGGCACCCGCCAGCCCGAAATCGCCGCTCTGCCCACCGCTGCACTCCTCGCGGAAATCCTCGCCGACCTCCGCCAACTGCTCGGCGTGACCGGCGATCCTGTTTTCCTCCGCCACAACGTCTGGTCGCACGCGATCCCCCAATACAACCTCGGCCACGAACGATTCCTCAACGCGATCGAAACCTGCGAGCACACCTACCCGCGCCTCCACATCGGTGGACAAGTTCGCGACGGTATCTCCGTCCCCGCCTGCCTCCAAGCCGGCCTCGCCCTCGCCGACCGCGCAGTCCGCTGAACCAGACTCGGAAATTACACAGAGTTCACGGAGAACAAACCAGAGCCCACCGAGGATCTGTCTGCGCCCCCTCAGAATCCTCGCCCCACCAGACTCGATCAGCTCTGCGACATCCGATTTCCAAAAACGTCTCTCCAACCTCCGTGATTCCTCCGTGTCCTCTGTGTCCTCTGTGTAATTTCCTCCTCCAATATCCCGTCTGCGATTAGCAGACACCTCCGCCCAACCGCGCAGGCGATCAGCCGGAGCCGCACCCCCAAGATTTCGCCCATTGGCGAAATCCATCAGTGGTTCACCCCTCCGGATCCGATTCCCCTCCGAAACTCCCCACGCCACACCTCGTTTCGCCTCCGCACACGTCTCGATTTTCACACATCGTTCAGCCTCATTTTCCCTCTGATTTCCGATCCCGCTTAATCTGGCATCTTCCCTTGACGGCCCCACCTCCCGACATAGCCTTGCGCGCTTTTCATTTTGGCAATGGCGCAAGACCTCAAAGACACGCTGCAGCTCCCTAAGACGGATTTCTCGATGCGCGCCAACCTCGTTGGCCGGGAACCCGTGCGTCTCGCCCACTGGCAAAAAATAGATCTCTACGCCGCGATCCAAAAAAAGCGCGCCACCACCGCCGACGGTAAGCCCAACGAAAAGACCTTCGTCCTACACGACGGCCCGCCCTTCACCAACGGCGACGTCCACATCGGCACCGCGCTCAACAAATCGCTCAAGGACATCACGCTTCGCTACCGCACGATGACCGGCCACCGCACGCCCTACGTGCCCGGCTGGGACTGCCACGGCCTCCCCATCGAGCAAAAGGTGATGCGCCAGCTCCAGTCGGAGAACAAACAAGTCTCCACCGCCGAAATGCGCTCCCTCTGCGACGCGTTTTCCGAGAGCTGGATCAAAACCCAGACCAAACAATTTCAACGCCTTGGCGTCCTCGCCGACTGGGCCCACGAGTACAAAACCAAAGCCCCCGCGTACGAAGCCGACATCATCCGCACCTTCGCCGCGTTTGTGGAGAAGGGCCTCGTTTACCGCAGCAAGAAGCCCGTGTATTGGTCGATCCCCTTCGAGACGGCCCTCGCCGAAGCCGAGATCGAGTACAAAGACCACGTCTCCATCGCCATCTGGGTGAAGTTCGCCGTCCCCGCTGATCAAGCCGCGAAGTTCAATCTCCCGACCGACAAGCCCCTCTTCATCGTCATCTGGACGACCACGCCGTGGACGATCCCCGCCAACCTCGCGATCGCCCTGAATCCAGAAGTCGACTACGTGGTCGCCGACCTCGGCGCCGAGCGCATCATCGTCGCCCAGCCGCTCCTGAACTCCGTCGTCGAAGCAGGCAAAACGTCGAAAACACTCCCGGCCGACTTCTCCGGCGCCAGCGTCGTCCTCACCGTCAAAGGCGCCGCGCTCGAAAAACTCGCCGCCCGCCATCCTTTCATTGACCGCGCGTCTCCCGTCGTCCTCGCCGACTACGTCACGACCGACAGCGGCACCGGCGCCGTCCACACCGCGCCCGGCCACGGTGGCGAAGACTATCTCACCGGGCTCAAATACGGCCTAGAAATCTACTGCCCCGTCGGTGACGACGGCCGCTACCTCGACGACGGCAAAGTCCCCGCCGATCTCGTCGGCCTCACTTGCCTCGAAACCGTCGAAGACCTCGCCGCGAAAAAACCGTCGCCCGCCAATCTCGCCGTCCTGAAAAAACTCGCCGCCGCCAACGCGCTGCTCGCGAAGTCCAAGCTCACGCACAGCTACCCGCACTGCTGGCGCTCCAAGACCCCGATCATCTTCCGCGCCGTCGACCAGTGGTTCGTCTCCCTCGACAAGAACAACGTGCGCGCCAACGCACTCGCCTCCATCGGCGGCGTCCAGTGGGTCCCCGCCTGGGGCGAAAACCGTATCCGCGGCGCCGTCGAATCCCGTCCCGATTGGTGCATCAGCCGCCAGCGCTCCTGGGGCGTTCCGATCATCGCGTTCTACGGCGAAGACAAAAAGCCCTTCATCGACGCCGGTGTCATCCGCGCCGTCGCCGCCAAGATCGCCACCAAGGGCACCAACTTCTGGTAC
>CAMLSH010000264.1 GCA_946482625.1 uncultured Opitutaceae bacterium | reverse complement strand
CTCACCATGGCCGACGCCGTCATCCTCGGCGGCCTCCTCGCCGGCTGCCGCGAAGCCCCGGGCGAGATCATGGAGATCAACGGCAAACTCTTTAAGCAGTACCGCGGCATGGGCAGCCTCTCCGCGATGAAAGCCGGCTCCGCCGCCCGTTACGGCCACGACAAAACCGACAACTCCCGCAAACTCACCGCCGAAGGCATCGAAGCCCTCAAGGAAGTTTCCGGTTTCGCCGACGACGTGTTGGGCAACCTCATCGGCGGCGTCCAAAGCGGCATGGGTTACCTCGGCGCGAAAAACCTGCCCGAGCTCCGCCAAAAAGCCCGCTTCATGCGCGTCAGCCCCGCCGGACAGAAAGAAGCCTCGCCCCACGACGTCATCGAAGTCTCCACGCGCAAAAACTGATCGCCGATGTAGGCGCGGTGCCCTCACCCCGCTCGTGCGATCCTGTCCGACCGCAGCGCTCGCGCGACGCCCTTCCGTGGTAGGGCGCGTTATCCCTAACGCGCCGGAGCGACATCGCCCGCGCTGCACCGACAAAAAATCCCCAGCTCAAAACGAGACCGGGGATTTTTCATGTCTGAAACTAACTAACCGTTTTTCGCTCAAGCCGCCGGCGGGCGACGACCGACGATAAACGACAGAACAAAGAGGACGAGAAACACGAGGAAGAGCACCTTGGCGATGCCTGCCGCAGTTCCAGCGATGCCTCCGAATCCGAGCACTGCCGCGATCAACGCGACAACGAGGAAGGTAATGGACCAGCTTAACATGGCGTTCCTTTTGATGATCGATCCAAGTGTTTGGTTGAGCCCTGCGCCCGGGATCGGCTCACGCGCAGGGCTGAAGATTAAAGACTCACGTTGAACAACTCATTCCCCTGAGGGTGCCGGTCCGTTCTCCGCCGGGCGGAAACGATCCTCAGCACCTCCGGAGAATGAAGACTTATTCGCCCGCGACTGCGCTGGTAACAATCATCTCGTTCTTCACGTCACGCACACCGCGAACGTCTTTCGCAATCTTGGCCGCGAGATCTTTCTCGGCCTTGTTTTTCGCTTCGCCGCGAAGCGTCACGACGCCGTTCATCGTGCTGACTTCGGTGCGGATGGCGCTGGTGGAGCGATGCACGGCGAGCGAGCCTTTCACCTGAGCGGTGATCGACGCGTCATCCATTTTGTCGCCAGTATCGCGGCGGGGACTGTCGTACTTCGCATCGAGGCGGGCCTGCTCGCGATCACGTTCGGATTTCCACTCAGACTTCTCGCGGTTGGCGGCCATCTCGGCGCGCTCCTTGTCCGTCTTCGTGGCGATCACGATCTGGTTGTTCACGTTCTTCACGCCTTTGATGTCGGCGACGTATTCACCGGCGAGCGATTTTTCGGCCGCGCTTTCGGCGGTGCCGGTCAAGGTGACGTTCCCGTCAACGACCTTCACATCCGTGTCCATCAAGCTGACGTTGCGGTGATAAAGCAGCGAGCTGCGGGCCTTGAGCGCGATCCACTCATCGGAGGACTCCTTGGGATCAGACTTAACCTTGAGCTCGTTGTTGACGGTGGTCACGCCGGGCAGGCTGCGGACCGTGTCTTCAGCGAGCCGCTTTTGCTCGGAGTTTTCGACGGACCCCTTGATGGTGACTACGCCGTTTTTGGAATCAACGGAGACATCGGAGTCCCGAAGCTGCGTGCGGTTGGTATAGGACTCTTTGAAACTTTTCTCGATCTTGTCATCGTGATCGTCGGCAAACAGCCCGGCGGGCAGTAGAACTGCGGTAGCCATGGCGAGAATGCTGAGGCGAAGAGTCTGGGCGGGTGTTTTCATGGATGGTGGTTTTTGAACCAGGCGCTGACCGGAGGATTTGAAGCTGGCCGGACAAACAAGCGCCAGGGTTACGCCTTACCATTAGCCGCGCCTGTGCCACCGCGTTTTCACAAGTAACTCTACTCTTTCCTTTCCAGTCTTTTAAAATATTAAACTCCGCTTGCACCAAGACGGCGTGAGGAAGCTTCTAGTGCGTTATGCCCTCTCTTCCGATCAAGCTTCACTGCAACCAGCACGGGTGCTTGGTGTCCCCTTTCCCACTCCCCATTCGCGCCGCTTAACTCAAGACCCCACCAATCCTGCCGATTTCCTTTTGGGCCGCCTTCGCCGGGTAGCGGCGTCCCCTCCCTCTTTTTTATGTCCACATACGCGCCCACTCTCACCGCGCTCCGAGTTTTCTCCGCCCTTCGCCGGGCGCTTTTCGCCGGGGGATGGACTGTCCTCCTGCCCTTTCTCACGCCCGCCGTTCAAGCCACTACCGTCATCCCCCCCGAATTCGATTCGCTCGTTCAGCAGGCCGACTACGTCGTCCGAGGCACGGTCAAATCCGTCACCTCCCAATGGCGCACCGGCGGCGGCCATCGCCAGATCATCACCCGCGTCGAGATCGACGTCGCCGAGGTCATCGCCGGCACACCGCCCTCGCCGCTCGTTCTCCAGATGCTCGGCGGCCGTATCGGCGAGGACGAGATGATCGTGCAAGGCTCGCCAAAATTCGCCGTCGGCGACGAACACATCCTCTTCGTCCGCGGCAACGGCGTGCAGTTCAACCCGCTCGTCGCACTGATGCACGGCCAGTATCCCATCAAAAAGGACACCGTCTCCGGTCGTCGCGAGATGAGCCGCAGCGACGGCAGCCCGCTGCGCGACGAAAAAGAAGTCGCTCTCCCCATGCACGCCGCACACGCGGACGATGACCATGGCGACCCGGCAACCTCCGCCGACAAATCGTCCGCCACCGCGAGCACTCCCGCACTTACTCCTGAAGAATTCGCCAGCCGCATCCGCGCTTCACGCCAGAAAGCCACCTCCGCCAAATGAAACTCAAGCCCTCCGCTTTCGGCCTGATCGCAACTCTCCTCGCCGCCATCACCACGGGCTGGAGCTTCACCTACATCACCAACTCCGACACCGGCCTTCCCATCAAATGGCCCGCTCCTTCGTCGCCCACCTTCGTCCCCTTCGCCGTCAAACTCGGCGCGACCTCCACGCTGAGCGACGGGCACACCTATAACTCCAGCGTAGTCGCCGCGATGACCGCTTGGAACAACCAGCTCGGCTCTGTCCAGCTGCAAGGCCAGCAGTCCGCGGCCGGCAACGCCACCGACAACAACGGCATCAACGAGATCGTTTTCTCTGCCAAGGTCTTCGACGACGATTTCGACACCAATGTCCTCGCCGTCGCCACCACCTGGCTCAGGGGCAATGAGCGCACCGAGTCCGACATCCTCTTCAACAGCGCCCGCACGTGGGATTCCTACCGCGGCGCTTCCCGGAGCGCGGTCGATATCCAGCGCGTCGCCATTCACGAACTCGGCCACTCCCTCGGCCTCGATCACCCCGACGAAGCCACCCCCGCCCAATCGGTCACGGCCATCATGAACAGCCGCATCAGCAACCTCGATACACTCGCGGCCGACGATATCACCGGTGCCCAACGCCTCTACGGCCCGCCCGGCGTGCCGACCAACGACAACTTCGCCAACGCCATCGCGATCCCCCTCACCGACGGCTCCACCCAAGTCACCGGCTTCAACACCAACGCCACCAAACAATCCGGCGAGCCCCTCCATGCGGGCGACGCCGGTGGCCGCTCCGTCTGGTGGCGCTGGACCGCCCCCGCCTCCGGGCCCGTCGCGCTCAACCTCCAAGGCAGCGTCTTCGACACCACCCTCGGCGTTTACACCGGCAGCAGCGTCTCTGCGCTGACAACGATCGTCTCCAACGACGATCTTCAAAACGGCGTCATCCAATACAGCACCGTCACCTTCAACGCCGTCGCCGACACCACCTACTTCTTCGGAGTCGACGGCTTCGACGCCGACTCTGGCGCCGTCACCGTCAACCTCACGTTCACCGCCTCCTCGCCGGTGATCACCTCCCAGCCCGCGAGCCAGTCAGTCACCACCGGCAACACGGCGACCTTCTCCGTCACCGCCGCAGGCTCCGGCCTTTCCTATCAATGGTCCTTCAACGGCTCCGCCGTGAGCGGCGCCACCGGCACGAGCCTCACGCTTTCCAACGTTCAGCCGTCCCAAGCCGGCAACTACGCCGTCACGGTTACCAGCACCACCGGCTCCACCACCAGCAGCACCGCCACCCTCGCCGTCCTCACGCCCGTCGCCGACCAAACCGTCACCACCGGCCACGCCATCTCATTCCACGCCGGCACCGGCGGCAGCTTCCAGTGGCAGATCTCCACCAACAACGGCACCTCCTGGTCCAATCTCGCCGACAACACCACTTACTCCGGCGCCACCTCCGCGACGCTCACCATCACCAACGCCACCTCCGCGCTCAACGGCGCGCGCTACCGCGTCCTCACGACAACCGGCTCTCTCGTCACCACCGGTTCCAGTTTCACCCTCACCGTCGCCCCCGCCCTTGTGCCGAACCCCACCGGCATCGTCGCCGATTCCGCGGGCAACCTCACCGTCGCCGACTCGTCACTCAACACACTCCAAAAAATCACGCCCGCCGGCGTCGTTTCCGCCTTCGTCGGCACCTCCGGCCAGGCCGGCTCGACCGATGCCACCGGCGCCGCCGCTCGCTTCAACCAACCGTCCGCGCTCGTGCTCGCCAGCGACGCCGTGACCGCTTTCGCCTCCGACACCGGCAACGCCACGATCCGTCGCATCGCGAGCGACGGCACCGTGACCACTTTCGCCGGCTCCGCGACCCTGCGCGGTAACAACGATGCCACTGGCACCGCCGCGACCTTCTCCTCGCCCATTGGTCTCGCCTTCGACTCCGCCGGAAATCTCTACGTCGCCGACGAGATGAACCACACCCTCCGCCGTATCAGTTCCACGGGCACAGTCTCGACGTACGCCGGCGCCGCCGGTTCGTCCGGCACCACCAACGGCGCGCTCCTCACCGCCCGTTTCAACCACCCCTCCGGCGTCGCCTTCGACTCCGCCGGAAATCTCTACGTCGCCGACACCTTTAATCACACCATCCGCAAAATCTCTCCGCTCGGCGTCGTCACGACCTTCGCCGGACTTGAGGGCGTGACCGGCACCTCCGACGGCTCTGGCAGTGCCGCCCTCTTCAACAAACCCACCGGCCTCGCCACCGACAGTGCGGGCAACGTTTACGTGGCCGACACCGCCAACTCGTCCATCCGCAAAATCACTCCCGCCGGCATCGTCACGACCTTCGCCGGTCTCTCCACCATCTCGGGCCTCAAAGACGGCACCGGCAGCGACGCGTGGTTCAACCAACCGCAAGCGTTGGATTTCGACGGTACCGGCAACCTCTACATCGCCGACACCGGCAACGCCGCCATCCGCAAAATCTCCGCCGCTGGCGTCGTCACCACACTGACACTCAGCACACCCGCACCGCCCACGCCGCCCGTCACTCCCTCCACCCCCGCCGCATCAAGTGGCGGCGGTGGAGGTGGCGGCGGCGCCCCGGGCCTCCTCTACCTCTCGGCCCTCGCCCTCCTCTGCCTCGCCCGCCTCACACGTCGCTGACACCGCGTCCGCCCTCCCCGGGATGCCGCTCCTCCAAGGTGGAGCGCGCACTCCGAGCGCGCTTCCGAGCCTCGGAAAGTAGGGCACGTTGCTAACGCGCCGAAACGCGTCCTAACCTCCAACCACGAACTGCGGGAGCCCCGGCTCCGCTTTCGACGGGCCAGCCCGTCGGTCCGCCCTCCGCGTAGCCGCGCTGTCCGCAGCGTGGCCACCCCATCGCCAGCGCCCCACCTCCCACTTCCTTCAGTAGTCACAAGCTGCTAGTCACTGGTCATTGGTCATTGGTCATTGGTCATTGGTCATTGGTCATTGGTCATTGGTCATTGG
>CAMLSH010000263.1 GCA_946482625.1 uncultured Opitutaceae bacterium | reverse complement strand
TCACCGTCCGCGGCGCCGTCTCCATCGGCCGCCGCCTCATGGACCCGCTCGCCGAGCTCGTGAAACTCGACCCGAAATCCATCGGCGTCGGCCAGTATCAACACGACGTCGACCAAAACGCCCTCAAGCGCTCGCTCGACGACTGCGTCGTTTCCTCCGTGAACGGCGTCGGCGTCGAGGTGAACACCGCCTCGAAACAACTCCTCAGCTACGTCTCCGGCCTCAACGCCCGCACCGCCGCGGCAATCATCTCACGCCGCAACGAAAAAGGCCCCTTCTCCTCGCGCGCCGAGCTCCTCGAAGTCACCGGCCTCGGCCCCAAAGCCTACGAACAGGCCGCCGGCTTCCTGCGTATCCGCAGCGCCAATAACCCGCTCGACACCTCCGCCGTCCACCCGGAGAGCTACCCGATCGTCGAGAAAATGGCCGCCGACGTCGGCGTAACGGTCGCCGATTTGATGCGCGACGCCAAAGCCCGCTCGAAGATCAAACTCGAGAACTACGTCACCGACAAAGTCGGCCTGCCCACGCTCACCGACATCCTCGCCGAGCTCGCCAAACCCGGCCGCGATCCGCGCCAGAAATTCGAAGCGTTCTCCTTCACCGAAGGCGTCAACAAGCCCGAAGATCTGCGCCCCGGCATGAAGCTCCCGGGCATCGTCACCAACGTCACCGCCTTCGGCGCCTTCGTGGATATCGGCGTTCACCAGGACGGCCTCGTCCACGTTAGCCAGCTTTCGGATACATTCGTGAAGGACGCCGCCGAAGTCGTGAAGGTCTCCCAAAAAGTCACCGTGACGGTCACCGAGGTCGATCTGGTCCGCAAACGCATCGCGCTCTCGATGCGCAGCCGCCCTGAGATCGGCGGCAAAACCTCCGGCGCTCCCGGCGCGGGCGGCTCGCGCACCGGCCCGGGCGGCGGCGGCAATCGCAACTTCAATTCCGCGCCCCCGCCCCGCTCGCAGCAATCCCTCGGCGGCGACTGGTTCAACGCCGCGCTCAACAAGAAGCGCTGATCTTTTTGAGCGTTACGCTCGCTTCTTTAGAAATCGCGAGGACGCTTTGTAGTCACAGCGGCGGAACAACTCCGCCGCTATCTCAGACAAACCCCACGCGATGCCAAATAACTCAGTTCCCTCATCGGCCGCGGACCGCCTGATTGTCCGCGGGATTCACCTCGAACTCACAGACGCCATTCGCGACGCGGTCGCCGAAAAATCGGCCCGCCTCTTCCGGCACGAAGATCATATCGTCCGCCTGCGTATCGATCTCGAACACGATAAAACCCAGGACGTGAACCACCGCTTCGTTGCCAAGGGCCAGATCGAAATCCGCGGCCCAGACCTGATCGCCTCCGTCACCTGCGACGACGCCTACAAGTCCGTCGATCTGCTGGTCGACAAACTCGATGGCCTCCTCCGCAAACGCCACAGCCACCACAAGGAAAAGACCCACCACCCCCGCGCAGTGGAGCTCACCGACGAGTTGCCCAAAACAACCTGAGCAAGTGCTCCAAAGGTGGAGCGGGCCGTCCCGGCGCGCTTTCCCAATCAAATTTAAAAACAAGAAGGGCCGGACTCCTAAGTGAGTCCGGCCCTTCCTGTTTTTAAATTTCGGATTCCCGTAGACCAGCGTGCTCGCACGCGCTCATTAACCTCAGCTCAGAACATCGTCAGCGCATGCGCACTCTCGATCACGATCCAGGCCGCACCTGCGGCCACGCCTGTCGCGAGAAACGCCTTCAGCAGCTTTTTCCGACGCAGCCGCGAATCGTAACGATCCGTGCTGAACGGCATCAGACTCCCCGTTTCAGAGATAAAACTGACAAACTGAGCGTTCCGCAGACGAGTCGTGTGAATACGGCTGTTATCAACCCGGCCCATTTTTATGGCCGGACGGTGAAACAGATTTTTGAGTACACGGATCATTGCGGGGCGTCTGTAACGTAACGGCAAAATAGGTTCGTTTTTTCAACGCGAAATCCGCACCGTCCCGGCTTTTCACGCATTTTTGCCCATGCATCACTTCCACTACACCGGCCAAAACCTTCACTGCGAATCCGTCGATCTCGCCACCGTCGCTCAGCTGTATGGGACGCCCACCTACGTCTACTCCGCCGCGACCCTCGCCGACAATTACACGCGCCTCGCGAAGAGCCTCTCCGGCATCGATCTCCAGATCTGCTACGCGATGAAGGCCAACTCCAACCTCGCGATCCTCCGTCACTTCGCGAACTTGGGTGCCTCGTTCGATCTCGTCAGCGGAGGCGAAATCCGCCGCGTGCTCGCCGCTGGAGCCGACGTGAAAAAGAGCGTCTTCGCCGGCGTCGGCAAGACCGAGCCCGAGATCAAACTCGCCCTCGAAAACGAGATTTTCGCCTTCCACGTCGAAAGCGAACCCGAGCTCGCCCGCATCAATCACGTCGCTGGTAAACTCGGTGTAAAGGCCCCCATCGCAATCCGCATCAACCCCGACGTCGATGCCCACACCCACGCCAAGATCACCACCGGCAAGAGCGACAACAAGTTCGGCATCCCGCTCAAATTCGCCGCCGCCGCCTACGAAGCCGCCGCCAAATTCCCCAACATCGCCATCAAAGGCGTGCAGATGCACATCGGCTCCCAGCTCACCGACGTGAATCCCTTCGTCGAGGCCGTGACCAAGGTTGCGCCCTTCGTCGCCGAGCTCAAAGCCAAGTACGGCATCACCTATTTCTCCATCGGAGGGGGCATCGGCATCGTCTACAAAGACGCCCTCGCCTCCGGCCAGCAGTCTTGGTGGGACAACCAACCCGACGGTAAACGCCCGCTCACCCCCGAAGTCTACGGCGCCGCCCTCCTCCCGCTGCTCCAGCCGCTCGGCCTCAAGATCCTCCTTGAGCCCGGCCGCAACTTGGTCGGCAACGCCGGCGTCCTCCTCTCGCGGGTCGAGTATTTGAAACGCGGACACGGCCGCAACTTCCTCATCGTCGACGCCGCCATGAACGACCTCGTGCGTCCCGCGATGTACGAAAGCTACCATGAGATCGTCCCGCTCCACCGCGACACCACCCGCCCCGCGCTCGTCGCCGACATCGTCGGCCCGATCTGCGAAAGCGGCGACTGCTTCGCCAAAGAGCGCCAGCTCCAGCAAGTTGGCGAAGGCGAGTACATCGCCTTCATGAGCGCCGGCGCCTACGGCTACGCGATGGCCAGCCGCTACAACACCCGTGGCACCGCCGCCGAAGTCCTCGTGAAAGGCTCCACCTTCGAACTCGTAAACGCCCGCGAATCCTTCGAGACGATCATCGCCAACGAAAAAATCCCGGACTTCCTGAAATAACGACGCGGACCTCGATCTGTTACACAGAGCACACAGAGAACTCACAGAGCGCGAGAGACCACAACGACTGCTTAACCGCTCCGCGATTGGAGTCTCTGCGGCCTTCGTTTCCTTGTGTAGAAATCCGAAACCAAACATCCGCTATCACGCCGCCACCGTCGCACACCAACGAGCCTCTCAATCTCTGTGCGTCCTCCGTGCCCTCTGTGTAACCCTCCGACTCCGACGCCTTGAAAACCACCGTCCACACGCTCCGTAAGCTCAAAGGCCAGCGCCCAATCGTCGCCGTCACCGCTTACGACGCCATCATCGCGCGCTTCGCCAGCGAAGCCGGTGTGGACATCGTCCTCGTCGGCGACTCCGTCGGCAACGTCCTGCTCGGCTTCGACACCACCGTGCCCGTGACGCTCGACATGATCTGCCACCACACGGCCGCCGTCGCCCGCGCCAAACCCAACGCGCTCATCGCCGCCGACGTCCCCTTCGCCGAAGCGCACTACGAATTCGAACGCGTCCTCCGCGCCTGCCAACGCCTCATGCAGGAATCCGGCGCCGAAGCCGTGAAAATCGAAGGCGGCACCGCGCTCGCTCCGACCATCGCCCGCCTCGTCGAAGCCGGCATCCCCGTCTGGGGCCACATCGGCCTGAAACCGCAACAAGTCCACGCCCTCGGCCGCTACAAAAAATTCGGCACCACCCCCGCCGAAGCCGACTCCCTCCTCGCCGACGCGGTCGCCCTCGAAAAAGCCGGCGCCTTCGCGCTCCTCATCGAGCTGACCGACGCCGCCGTCGCCCAAAAAATCTCCGCCGCCGTGAAGATTCCGGTGATCGGCATCGGCGCCGGTCCCAACTGTGACGGCCAGATCCTCGTCTACACCGACCTCCTCGGCCTCACGCCGGGCTACGTCCCCGCCTTCGCCAAACAATTCGCCGACGCCGGCTCCCAGATGAAAGCCGGCTTCACCGCCTACACCGAAGCCGTCCGCGCCCGGAAGTTTCCGGAATAAACAACGCCCCTTCCACCATTAGCCCAAAACTATGCTCAAACTCTACAAGCTGGACGGGAACCCGAAGCAATATTGGGAGACTTGGGAGCACAACGGCACTCACACCGTGCATTGGGGAGAACTCGGCACCAAAGGCGAATCGAAGGAGGTCAAAGCTGGGCTATTTTCGAAGCCCACAAAGCTCATTCAGAAAGAGGTATACCAACGCGGCTCAGAAGGTTTTGCCCCGATAGCAGTCGAAGATCACGTGACTCTCTTGATTGAGTATGCCGTCGATGAAATGGGATCATCAAATGATCTCGATAAAAGGCATCGGCTTGAAGCGCGGATGAATGAGACACTGGGATGGACAGGCTTGGGCAATTGTGACGGCGGAAGTATCGGAAGCGGAACGATGGAGGTCTGCTGCTTCGTCGTAGATTTTGAGATCGCGCGACAAGTCATTGAACGCGATTTGGCCGGAACCGAATTCGGAGACTATTCGCGTATCTTCGACGAAAACGCGTAGGTTGAAATCAGCAGTCTGCGGCTAAACTCCTTTCATTTTTCTCATGAATTTCGCCATCATCGGAGCCGGTGCCTGGGGCACGGCGTTCGCCATCCACCTCAGCCGCCTCAACCACACCGTCACGCTCTGCCCACGACGCTTCGAGCAGGCGCTCGCCATCTCCTCCGTCCGCGAAAACACCGACTACCTCCCCGGCATCCCGCTCCCGCCCAGCATCCAGCTCGGCCACGAACTCACGCCCGTCCTCATGGAAGCCGAGGTCATTCTCCTCGCCTGCCCCTCCCAAGTCCTTCGCGAAACCTGCGAACGCATCCGCGACAACCTCTCCCTCGCCACGCAGCTCCGCTACATCGTGAGCCTCTCGAAAGGCCTCGAAGTCGGCACGCACCTCCGCCCCACCGAAATCATTTCCGCCACGCTCCCGCAGTACGGCGCCGGCGCGCTCACCGGCCCCACCAACGCCGCCGAATTCGCCCGCGGCCAGCCCGCCGCCATGACGCTCGGCATCTCCCACCTCAACGACTTCGCCGCCGCCGTCCAAACCGCGCTCAGCGGCCCGACCCTCCGCGTCTACACGACCGACGACGTCGCCGGCGTCGAAATCGGCAGCTGCCTCAAAAACGTCTACGCCATCGCCGCCGGTTGCTGCGACGGACTCAAACTCGGCGACAACGCCAAAGCCGCGCTCCTCACCCGCGCCCTCGCCGAAATGGTCCGCGTCGGCCAGGCCCTCGGCGCGCGCCCCGAAACCTTCTACGGCCTCAGCGGCTTCGGCGACCTCGTCGCCACCTGTCACGGCGGCTGGAGCCGCAACCGCGAATTCGGCCAGCGCCTCGGCGAAGGCCGATCGATCGCCGAACTCATGGCCGGCCGCAAAACCGTGGTCGAAGGATACAAGACCGCCGAGTCCTTCCACGAACTCTGCACCGCCCGCGGCATCGACGCCCCCATCCTCCGCGAAATCCGCGCCATGCTCCGCGACTCGAAACCCCCCGCCCAAGTCCTCGCC
>CAMLSH010000262.1 GCA_946482625.1 uncultured Opitutaceae bacterium | reverse complement strand
GAACGCCACCTTGAGTTTCCCGCCGATACGCGCGTCGTTGTTAATCTTCGCGCCGATGAGATTGATCGCCCGAATGATGTTCTTCGCGAGGTCGTAGCCGGGGGCCGCTTTCGCCGCGAAAACGAATACGCGCGGCACCATGTCGAGCGACGGATTGTGCAGGAGCCGGCGATACAGCGCCAGAATGTGGAGCAGATTCAGGTGCTGGCGCTTATACTCGTGGAGACGTTTGATCTGCACATCGAAGAGCGCGTCGGGTGAAACCTCGACCCCACACTCGGCTTTGATGATCGCCGCCAGATCGACTTTGTTGGCGCGCTTGATCGCCATGAATTCCTTCTGGAACGCCGCATCGTTGGCGGCTTTTTCCATGCCGCGCAACAGATCTAGATCACGCGCCCAATTCGTATGGCCGAGCGTCTTCGTGATGAGCGCCGAGAGCCGTGGATTGCAGTCGAGCAGCCAGCGACGCGGCGTGATGCCGTTGGTCTTGTTCTGGAATTTGCCGGGATAAAGCGCATCGAACTCCGGGAAAAGATCCTTCTTCAGCAGCTCCGTGTGGAGCGCCGCCACGCCGTTGACCGCATGCGAACCCACGACCGAGAGATTCGCCATGCGCACCGCCTTGGAGCCGCCTTCGTCGATGATCGAGCAGGCGCGCATCTTATCCACATCGCCCGGCCATTTCGCTGCGACGGTTGCCATGAGATGCTTGTTGATCTCGAAAATGATCTGGAGATGCCGCGGCAGCACGCGCCCGAAGAGCGGCACGCTCCACTTCTCCAACGCTTCCGGCAACAGCGTGTGGTTCGTGTATCCGAAAACCCGTGTCACGATGGCCCAGGCGCGATCCCACTCGCAATTCTCCTCGTCGAGCAGGATGCGCATGAGTTCCGGCACGGCGACCGCCGGGTGCGTATCGTTGAGCTGCACCGCCACCTTGTCGGCGAAGTTATCCCAGGTGTTGCCCTTGTCGCCGTTGCGGAAATGGCGGCGGAGGATGTCGCGAAGCGAGCACGCCACGAAGAAATACTGCTGCACGAGCCGCAGCTCCTTGCCGTTCTCCGTCTTGTCGTTCGGATAAAGCACCTTCGAAATCGTCTCGCCGACGACTTTCTCGCGTACGGCTTCGACGTAGCCGCCGGAATTGAACGCCGCCAAATCGAACTCTTCCGTCGAGCGCGACGCCCACAGCCGGAGGAGATTCACCGTCTTCGTTCCGTAACCCGCGATCGGGATGTCGTACGGCACGCCCATCACGCTCTTGGTGTTCACCCAGCGCGGACGATAGTTGCCGAGATCGTCGAACACGTTTTCCACCTGGCCGTAGATCTGGATCGTCACCGAGTACTCGGGCCGAAGCACCTCCCACGGCGTGCCAAAAATCATCCAGCTGTCGGGATGCTCGATCTGATGGCCGTTGACGAACTCCTGCTTGAAGAGGCCAAACTCATAGTGAATCCCGTATCCGATCGCCGGATAATCGAGCGTCGCCAGCGAATCGAGGAAACACGCCGCCAGACGGCCCAAGCCACCGTTGCCCAGGCCCATGTCCACTTCCTGCTCGCGGATTTCGTTGAAGTCGATGCCGAGCTCTTTGAGCGCGGTGACGACCGCATCGAAGTGATCCGTGTTGTAGACGTTGTTCTCCGTCAGCCGGCCCATCAGGTATTCGAGCGAGAGGTAGTAAAGGCGCCGGACGTTCTGTTCGTTGTGCACGCCCTGCGTCGCGATCAGGCGGGCGAGGATGCTCTCGCGCACCGCCATCGCCGTGGCGATCCACCAGTCGCGAGTGGTCGCTGTGTGGATGTCGCGCGCAAGCGTGTAGGTGAGATGACGCAGGATCGCCTGCTTGAGTTTTACGCTTTCGGCGATTGGCGCATCGGCGGTCGAGGAGAAAGGTGTGGCCGAAACGACATCGGCGCGGACTGCGGACTTTTTGGATTTGGTGGAAGCAGGCATTTTGAAATGGGTTAAGAACACACCGACTAGCGGGAAATCTAACCAGAAACCGTGCCACCCCCACCCGGGCGGTCACGCTAAAATTTAGAGTCCGCATATCTTGCGACTCGACATTTTACCCCCTCGTAACAGCCCGGCTCCGGACCGCGCAATCCGCCTATTTTTGGAATCGCCGCGCCAGTTCGCCATGGCCCAGTTCGACAAACGTCGGCCGGCCCGCCGGACTTGTCAGCGGCGACTGACACGCGAACAGCTGCTTCACCAGCGCCTGCATCTCTGTTTCTCCCACCGTATCGGGCAAACGGATCGCCCGGCTCACGGCCAGCCGCGCAAGTTCGTCCCGCGCCACCTCGATATTTTTGTCCTGCAGACGCCCGTCGCGCAACGCGCCGAGCAGATCGCGCACAAATGACTCCGCATCCACCGGCTCCATCCACGCGGGCACGCTTTCGATCCTAAAAAACCCGCGCCCGAACTCCCCGATCTCGAAGCCGTGGCCTCGAAAAAACTCCAGCCGGTCCAGGAGCAGCGCAGTCGCGATCGGTTCCAACTCCAGCGGCACCGCGAAAAGCAACCGCTGCACCGGCGTTTCACCCGCACGAAAATCCGCCTGCAACCGCTCGAACCAGATCCGCTCATGCGCCGCCCGCCGGTCGAGCAACACGAGCCCCGCCGCCGTCTCGAACAACGCGTAGCTGCCATGCGCGAGCCCGAGATAACGCCACGCCCGATTTCCGCTCGCCGCCACCGGCGGGAGATTTCCTGCCGCCGCCGGTTGCCTTGGTAACGACGCGCTGTCGGGAGCGGATGCGTGTGTAGTGGCCGGCCAGTTACCCGGTGCGCGTCCCGCTGTCGTCTGCGGCGTGAACGCAGGCGCCGGCATCGGTCGCGCCGCCGTAGACGGAGCCGCGGACACCTCCAACGGCTTTTCGCTCATGCCCCCCGCACCCGGCACACGCGATACTTCGGCCGGATTTCCAGCTGCGCCTTGGCGCGCGACATCCACCGGCATCGCCGTGCCCGCATGAAAAGCCGCGCCACTCATCTGTCCGGGAGCGGTCAGTGTTTCCTGCGACACCGCCGATCCTCCGTACACGAGCGCACCCGTTACCGCAGCTTCGGCGCCGAGTTCGCGGAGCCGCGCCAGCACGCTGCGAATCACAAACGACCTCACCTGCGATTCGCTACGGAAACGCACTTCGCGTTTCGCCGGATGCACATTCACGTCCACCGCCGCCGGATCGATCTCGAAAAACACGAACGCCGACGGATAACGCCCCTTCGGCAACGACTCGTGATAACTCTCGATCAACGCATAGTTCAGCGTGCGACTGTCCACCGGACGTTGATTGATGAATACGATCATCTCATGCCGCGTCGACCGCCCCTGCCCCGGTCGTCCGATCAGCCCCGAGATCTTCATGCCCAGCTCCATCGCCTCCAACGCGACGAGTCCTTCCCCCACCTGCTTGCCAAAAATCTCCGTCACCCGCTCCGTGAGCGTCGCGCACTGCGGCGATTTGAAAATCACCCGCCCGTCCTCGATCAACGAAAATGCCACCTGCGGAAACGCCAGGGCGTACAGCCGCACGCCCTGGATGATGTGCGCCGCCTCCGTCGCATCCGTCTTCAAAAACTTCCGCCGCGCCGGCACCGAGTTAAACAAATGCGTCACCTCGATCCGCGTCCCCACCGGCCGCCCGCACTCGCGCACATGCACGAACTTCCCGCCGTTCACCAAAATTTCCGTCCCGACATCCGAGCCCGCCTCGCGCGTCTGTAACTCAAAACGCGATACGCTCGCGATCGACGGCAACGCCTCGCCGCGAAACCCAAAACTCGCCAGCCGGTTCAGGTCGTCCGCCTCCGCGATCTTGCTCGTCGCATGCCGCTCAAGCGCCATCAGTGCGTCGTCCTTCGACATCCCGTGCCCGTTGTCCTCGATCCGCATCAGCGAGCGCCCGCCATGGCGAAACTCGACTTCGATCCGTGTCGCGCCCGCATCGAGCGCGTTTTCCACGAGCTCCTTCACGACCGCAGCCGGCCGCTCAATCACCTCGCCCGCGGCGATTTGATTGGCGACCCGATCGGAGAGAAGACGCACCTTGGCCATGAAAGCCCGCTAACAAGCACGGTCCCGCCGCCAGACGGAAGCGCGAAAAGAAATCTCCCCTCGTCCACCTCCGAACATCACCCGCATCTGTCTCAGTCCCAGATCAGCCACATGCCCTCTTTGCGTCCGACCTTGGCGCCTTTGCGTCTTTGCGCTTCCCCAAACCTCAAAAGCGTCAATTCACCCCATCCGTCTTCGCCGCCAGCAATCCCCGCAGCTTGTCCGGATTGCTCACCAAATACACCGACTTGATCCGGTCGCCATCGAAGGCAAACGCCGTCACCATCTCGCGTCCGTCGGCCCGCCGCACGATTGCGCCGATCTTCCCGTTCACCCGCACGATCTCCACCTGCGCGCCCGCCAGCGCCTTCTTTCGGATGCCCATATAAAAGCGTCCGATAAATTCCGCGCTATGGATCGGCTTGAGCGCCGCGCGCACCTTGCCCCCACCATCCGAATACAACACCGCATCCTCCGTCAGCACTGCCAGGAAGCTCTGCATGTCGCCCGTCGCGCACGCCTCTAAAAACTGCCGTACCACCCGCTCCGCTTTCTCGCCCGCAGGTTCCTCCTTCAACTCGCGTTGCGCCAGATGCCCCTTCGCACGACTGAAAAGCTGGCGGCAGTTCGCTTCGCTCTTCTCCACGATCCTCGCGATCTCGCTGTAATCATAGTCAAACGCCTCGCGCAGCATGAACACTGCGCGCTCCAGCGGCGCCAGGTCCTCCAGCAGATGCATGAACGCCAACCCGAGCGAATCCGTCAGCGCCGCCACCTTCACCGGGGACGTCGCGCCATCGTCCGCGCCCACAATCGGCTCCGGCAACCACACACCGACATATTCCTCGCGCTGCCGCCGCGCCGACCGCAGCTGATCGATGCTCAACCGCGTGATCGTCGAAATCAGCCACGCCTTCGCCGAATCGATCTTCGCCGCATCCTGTTTCTGCCAGCGCAAAAACGTCTCCTGCACCATGTCCTCCGCGTCCGCCACGCACCCAAGCATGCGATACGCGATCCCGAAAAGCAGCCGACGGTGTTCTTCAAAAACGTCAGACATGGTGCAGCGATTTTCTTGAAACCTACGGACGGTGACTGCGTGCGATCCAGTTTATCCTTGGTACCGGATCGGCATCGCAAACCCCACGCTGAACCGGTTCCAACCGTTGATCGCCACAATCGCGAGCGTGAGATTCCCCATCTCCTCGTCGGTGAAGTGTTCGCTCACCTCCTCGAACGTTTCGTCGCTCACGTGATTCCCCGCGAGTTCCGTCAAGGCATCGGTCCAACGCAGTGCCGCCTTTTCGCGCGCCGTGTAGAGATCGTGCGTTTCCTCCCACGCGCTCAGCAGATAAAGCCGTTCCTCGCGCTCCCCCGCCGCCTTCGCCTCGCGGAAATGCATGTCGATGCAGTAAGCGCATCCGTTCAGCAACGACGCCCGCAGCTTCACCAATTCTATCAGAGATTTTTCGAGCCCGCTTTTGTTCGCCGCCATCTGCAGCGCCAACATCGCCTGAACCGCGCCCGGCGAGGCTTTGCGGTAATTAATTCGTGGCTGCGCGCCCGCCGAAACCGGCGCCGCCGTTTGAGCATGAGTCAGTGTTTCTGTGTTCATCACCCATTGAGACGAACCAGCCGTTCGTTTTGTGACAGCGCGCAAACTTGCCCGCCTTTTCACGGGCAGCTCTTCACTCTTCATTGGTCATTGGCGGCGCCTTCGCGCCGCCCCATTAGCCCCGCTTCCGCCCGCCCACACACTGCCATGAAACCTGATGCTGCCTCCACCCCACGCCCGAATTGCT
>CAMLSH010000261.1 GCA_946482625.1 uncultured Opitutaceae bacterium | reverse complement strand
AACACGACATCGGCCTCGTCATCGCCGACACCGCCGGCAAATGGCCCTTCCTCGAAGACATCACGTCCGATGTCATCTACGTGCGCCTCCACGGTGACGAAAAACTCTACGTCAGCGGCTACACCGACAAAGCGCTGACCGAGTGGGCCCGAAAAATCCGCGCCTGGCATTCCGGCAAAAACCCCACGCGCACCAAACGTATCGCCGCCCCCGCGAAGCCACGCAAAGCCGGTCGCTCCGTCTACGTCTTCTTCGACAATGACGTGAAAGTCCGCGCCCCCTTCGACGCGATGAGCCTCGCCCACAAACTCAAACTCGGCCCCGCGCCCGATGAAGCCCCGCCCACCGAATCCATCGCCGAAGAACCCCGCACTTCATGGCCTCAAAGGTGGAGCGCGCAGCCCCAGCGCGCGTGAGCGCCACTACGCTCCCAACATCGTTTTTCGCGGTCACTTCCCATTCCCGCTTCCACGTTCCGAAATGTCCGCTCCGCCACTTAAGCGCTCAGCGTTGAGTGCTCGCCCTGCTTCGGCACATCCCCCGGCAGCAACGTTGACGCCCCATAGCAATCGCACCCTGGCGTCGCCCGACCCAAGGCGTCCCATCGCTTGCAAAGCGAACGGGGACGCCATCGGAGCAATCTCGTATTTCCTTCAACGCTACGCAGCCAACGTCACGTGAATTCGTGACACGATGCCGGGGCCAAATTTCTGGTTTTTCTGCAAGAACGCACTAAAAACTCAGAGACACCGACGAAACCTAGGCCGCCGGTCCCCCCCATGAAAGTAGACTGATCGACCGGTAGTTAGCTTCCGACTACAATTGATTGAAACGCTCCTCCTTCCTCTTCGACTTGGATGCCTGCGCCCGTGGCAGGCACTCCCTTGATGGCCGGCTTTGTGCCGTGACGGCGAGCTGCCGTAAATCGGCCAGCCCTGCCGACTCCACCCGGCTGCATTAACCCCGGGCAGGTTCTTTCGTTCAAGGAAGGACTTCGCCAGCCAGCAGGTCTTTCCGTCCACGGCGAGATCTGCCCACCAGACAGGCCTGCGGCAACCCGCATGGCCACGCATTGCGACGCCTTCTTTTCAGATCGTGCGACCGCATTGCGTCCGCCCACCCCGAACCCCATCGAAACCATGACTACACACCGTCTCGAAACGAATCACAGGCGCTCGCCGCAGAGCCGTCTCAGCGCTATCCACCTGCTTCTGGCGCTACTCTTGGTGACAGCCATCGCGCTTGTCAGTCCCACACCTGCCCACGCGCAGCAAGCCGCCTTGGGCGCCATCACTGGCCGCGTTCAAAATGCCAACAATGGCGATTACCTCAACAACGCACGCATCGTCGTCGAAGGCACCAACAAGACCGCTTTCACGAATCAATTTGGCGAATACAGACTCGAGGGCGTGAAACCAGGCGATGTCAGATTGACCGCCTTCTACACGGGATTGGAGCCCCGCACGGTGACGGTCACGGTCACCTCAGGCGGCCGCGTGGAGCGCAATCTCCGCCTCGCGGCGGCAGGCATCGAAACGGGCACATCGCTGGACAGCGACGACGTCATCCAACTCAGCGAATTTACCGTTTCCGCCACGCGCGATACGGATGCCAATTCGATTGCCACGAACGAACAACGCTTCGCGTCCAACATCAAAAACGTCGTTTCAGCCGACGCCTTCGGCGATGTGACCGAGGGAAACATCGGGGAGTTTGTGAAGTTCCTGCCGGGTATCTCCGTCGACTATGTTGCCGCCGACGTTCGTACGATTTCCGTCCGTGGTTTCTCCGACAACTTCACTGCGGTCAGTGTCGATGGAGCTCAAATGGCCAGCTCTGCCTCTTCGAGTTCCAGCCGCTCTTTCGAGCTCGAACAAGTGTCGATCAACAACGTCTCTCGCATCGAGGTGGCTAAAGTCCCCACGCCCGACATCTCGGCGGCAACCCTCGGCGGCTCGGTCAACATGGTGAGCCGGAGCGCCTTTGAGAAGGATCGCCCTTCCTTCACCTACAAGGCCTATCTGAGCGTCAGCGACGAGAACCTGAACATCTTCGAGAAAACTCCGGGGCCCGGCGAGGACCGCACCTACAAGGCGCTCCCCGGATTCGAGTTCAGCTACATCAACCCGATCAGCAAAACGCTCGGTATCGTCGTCAACGGCCTTTCATCGAACCAGTTCAACGAGCAACACCGCTCGGCGCCCACCTGGCGCACCAACCCTCTCACCGGTACGAACGTCGGCAACGACAGCGCCTACCTTCGCAACTACCAGCTTCAGGACGGCCCCAAAAACACGTTCCGCGACTCCATCGGCTTTAAAGTGGATTGGAAACCGATGGACCGCCACGTCGTGTCATTCGGATACCAATACAACTACTATAAGTCCTTTTTCGGCAATCGTAACATCAACTGGACCGTCGGCACGAACGCCTCCCCAACCGGCGGGACGGCGCCCTTCGAGTACAGCCGGAATCACTCCTACAGCGCCTCGGGTCGCGGCGCCGTGACCCAAGGGTACTCGTTCCGCGACAAGCTCGGCGCCACCAACGCGCTCAACGCCTCATGGCGTTACGACGGAGCGCGCTGGCAATTCGATGCCGGCGCCAATTACTCCAAGTCGAAAAACTGGTACCGCGACATCGGCCGCGGGCATTTCGACACCATCACGATCGAGATGCAGAACGAATCGCGCGTCTTGATGGACAACATCGACAGCGATGGCCCCGGTAACATCACGGTCCTCGCGGCGAACGGCAGCGCCCTCGATTCGCACAACCTCTCGAATTATAACTTCCGAAACAACCTCGATGCCGTGCGCAGTCGCCAGTACGACTCGTCCGACATTTTCACCGGCGGTCGGTTCAACGCCCGCTACGAGCTGGATCTCGCCATCCCCTTTGCGATCAAGTCCGGCGTCTCTTTCAGCCGCGAAAAACGCGACATTGCCCGCCCGGAAAATCGCTGGCGCTACGTCGGCCCCGACGGTCTTGCTGGCAGCGGTGACGAACGCGCAGTCGATTTCCTCGACACCGAGTACGGCGTGGACCCGAGCTGGGGTTATCGTCCGATCCAATGGCTCTCCCCCTTCAAGCTCTACGACCGCTACGAGTCCAATCCCGAGCAGTTCATACCGGATACAGTCGGGAATGCCACGCGCTTGGCCCAAAACTCGTACTTCCTCGAGGAGGATATCTCCGCGGCTTACGTTTCCTTCGACACCAAGCTCATGAACGAACGCCTCCGCATCCTCACCGGCGTCCGCTACGAAAAAACCGAAGACTCCGCCCTCGGCCAGCTCTACGACGCCGACACCGGCACTCGGGTCGTCCGCGGCGCGTCGGCCAGCACCGAGTACGATGGCTTCTACCCGAGCTTCCATCTCACCTTCAACGTCACGCCCGACCTGATCTTCCGCGCAGCCTACGCCAAAACCTTCGGCCGTCCCGATCTTCCGAACATTCTCCCGAGTACTGAAATCAACGAGTTCGATCCCACCGATGACGACTTCGGCGTGCTCCCCGGCTACATCTCGATTCGCAATACCGGACTCAAGCCATGGCAGGGAAACAACTATGATCTCAGTCTCGAATACTACACGAACAACGGCGGGGTGATCTCCGGCGGCGTTTTCCGCAAGGAGGTGGACGGCTTCTTCAGCAGCGCCCGACGCCTCGCCACGCCGGCCGATCTTGCGCCCTTTGGCATCGATGCCAGCTATGCAGGCTGGGAGCTGAGGACAACGATCAACGCCGGCGACGCCGTGATCGACGGTTTCGAACTAAACTTGAACCAGCGCCTCGACATCGTCACCCGGCTATTCGGCCAGGAAGCGATCGGACGGAAATTCACCGTCTACGCCAATGTGACCAAGCTGCATCTCTCCGGGACCAATGTGTACGATTTCCCCAAGTGGGTGGATCGCAATGGCAACCTCGGCCTCACCTTCCGACACAAGGGCTTCAGCGCTCAGATCAAATGGAACTACCGCGGCGCCATGCGTCGTGGTACCACCACCTCCGGCGATCTCCCCGCTTTCGATCCCAACGATCCCAATACGCGGAAATTCGACGGCATGGCGTCACAGGGATTCTGGGATCTTAATCTCGACTACAGTTTCTCGCCTCGCTTCTCGGTCTTCCTGAACGGCCGAAACATTTTCGACAAAGCGCACATCGCCACCCGCTACAATAGTTACACCGTGGACTACGCCACCATGGCTCGCGCCGAACGCTTCGGCGTTCAGTGGGCGGTGGGTGTCAAAGGCACCTTCTAACAACAGCCTCGAAACCTCCCGTGTTGCCACGGGAGGTTTTTTTGCGCCTCCCGCACAGCCATCCCGGCCCGCTGTTCCGCGCAAAACACCGCCGGTCACAGCTTCCGCAGCACCCAATCCGCCGCCGTCCCGCTCGCCGGCTTCGTGAGCAACTTTCGCAGATGCCCCGCCAACGCCGCCGTGCGCTCGCGCCGCACCGGCTCATCGACGCATTCCTTCAACTCCTTCGCCAGCGCCTCCGGCGTAGCCGCTCCCTGGATATATTCCGGGTACATCGGTTCCTTCAGCAGCAGATTAGCGATGCCGAGGTACGGCACTTTCACGAGCCAGCGCCCCATCACATACGTCAGCGGGTTCGCCCGATAAACCACCGCGCCGGGAATTCCCGCCAACGCGCAGTGCATCGACATCGTGCCCGAACTCGTCAGCACCGCCGACGCCGCCACGACCTCGCCTTCCGCCGGTTTCAACAGCCGCACGTTCTTCGGCGGATTCGCCGCACGCAGCACCGCTTCAATCTCACTGCTCGGATAAATGACCACCGCCTCGCGCTCCGCGTACTTCGCAAACCCGCGCAACATCACCGGAAAAATCCGCCCCACCGCCTGCTTGCGACTCCCCGGCAGCAGCAACACCGGCGCCGCCGGATCGTACATCACCGGCGCCACGTGATCGTCCGCGAGAAACGGATGTCCCACAAACTCCGGCTTCAACGTCGTGTCCGCATAACACTCCACCTCGAACGGAAAAATCACCGCCAACGCATCGAGATGCTCCGCCATCGTGAACCGCCGCCCGGCCTTCCACGCCCAGATCTGCGGCGAGATATAGAACAACAGTTTGATCGCCCCGCCTCCCTTCACCGAAAGCCCGCGCTCATGCAGCGCTTTCGCGATCCGCAGATTCATCCCCGGGTAATCCACAAACATCACCGCCCGCGGTTTGTACTCCTCGATCCACCGCAGCGTCTCATCGAACAGCGCCTTGAAGAACGAATAATTCTTCAACACCTCGACAAATCCCACGACCGACGACGCTGTCATGTCGTGCAATAATTGCGCCCCTGCCGCCGCGAGCTCCGGCCCGCCCAACGCCGCGATCGCGAGCTCCGGTCGCTGCACCCGCAGATCGCGCACGACCTTCGCCGCGTGCTGATCCCCGGAGTGTTCGCCCGCGACAATCAACAAATCGACACGCCCCTGCTCCGGCGGCGAAAAACGAAAGGGAAGTGCTTGGCTCATTCAGATTATTGTAGGGCCTCAGCTCGCCTGAGGCGGATGCGCATCGAACTGCGTGCAAGGCTCAATCCGTTACACGAAGCCCACGGCGTTGTCACAGAGGCCGGAGAGACACCAAAACTACTCCCCAGATCGTCCGCCATTTCACGATTACACTCATGCCGCACCTGCGCGCCGATCATCGAAAAACGCCTCTGTGCTCTCTGTACCACCTCAGTGTCCTCTGTGTAACTCGCCGAAATCCGTTCACCGCTTCGCATTCTTAATCTGCTCCGTGATCGTGATCGCCACCTCGAGCGCGCTCTTCCCAAGCGCCCCGCCGACCTTCGGCTGCTTCGCCTCCTTCACACTCGAAACGAAATCCGCCAGCTC
>CAMLSH010000260.1 GCA_946482625.1 uncultured Opitutaceae bacterium | reverse complement strand
AGCTCGGCCTGGAGGGCGCCGGAACGTTTAAGGGTTTGAAAGATCGACATCATCTCGCGGGTGGAGACGCCGAGGGCGTTGAGGCCGGCGGCGAGGCGGTCGATGGTGGGCTCATCATTCACGACGATGAGGTGGCCTCTCTTTTCGGTGACGGCCGTCTGCGTGCTTGGCGTGACGACGGTCTGACCGGATTCGTTGAAAGAGTTAGGCTGGGAGACTTCGAGATTCGAGGTGACGGTGATCGTCAGCGAGCCGTGGCTGATCGCGACCTGCGAAACGCGGACGGTCGAGGTGGCGACAATGGTGCCGGTGCGTTCGTTGATCACGATGCGAGCGTGGACGTCGGGAGCGACTTCGATGCCGCCGAGATCGGCGAGAAAGGCGACCTCGTGGCCCGTGTAGTTGTCGGGCAACGTCACGTCGACGCTCGCCGAGTCGCGAGCGGAGGCGGCGGCAGGGAAAACGGCGTTGATCGCCTTCGCCATGCGGGAGGCGGAGGTGAAATCGGGATTGTGCAACTGAAGCGAAAGCTGGCCGTCGCGGACGAAGGTCGCGGGAATCTCGCGCTCGACGATGGCGCCATTGCTGATCGAGCCGACCGTCGGGTGATTTTTTTGCACGGTCGCGCCGCCGGGACCGCCGGAGCCACCGATGAAACCGCCGACGGCGATCGCGCCTTGAGCGACGGCATAAACACGACCGTCAGCACCGAGCAGCGGCGTCTGGAGAAGCACGCCGCCGTTGAGCGATTTCGCGTCACCGAGGGAGGCGACCGTGACGTCGATGCGGCTGCCGTTTTTCATGAATGCGGCGATGTCGGCCGTGATCATGACGGCGGCGACGTTCTTGGCTTTCACTTGGTCGGCCGAGACGGTGAGGCCGTAGCGTTGAAGGGAGTTGGCGACCGAGCGCAGCGTCGTGACGGCGTTGCTGTCGCCATCGCCGGCGAGGCCGACCACGAGGCCGTATCCAACCAGTTGGTTATCGCGACCGCCGGCGACCTGCGTGAGGTCTTTGACGCGGGCGGCGTGAGCGGAGGGCAACGCAACGAGGGCGGTGACGATCAGAGCAATGACCAGTGACCAATGACCAGTGACCAATGAAGAAAAGCGGGACATGGCGGGGCGAAGCACGGGCGGGTTAAAAGGGGCGGAGCTTGTCGGCGAGCTTGAGGAGCCAGCTCTTTTTCTGGGCGTCGGTGAGGCTGCCTTCGCTGATGAACTCGATGCGGACATCGGCGATGTTGGTGGAGGCGATCGTATTCGCGCTGGTGATATCGTCGGGCCGGATGATGCCGTGGATGACGATGTACTGCGTCTCGCCGGAGAAGGTCACGACGCGCACGCCTTCGATGGCGAGGTTGCCGTTGGGGAGCACATCGGCGACGAGCACCGCGGCTCGCGCCGAGAGGCTTTGTGAATTGGCGACCTGACCGCCACCCGAGAACGAGCTGCCGGCGGAGAGGCTGGTGGAGGGAAGCGCACCATTGTGCGTGCCGAGGCGGCTGCCGGGGAAAAGGAAGGAAGAGACGCCGGCGTCGAGGCTGCCGTCTTTGTTGGTCTTCTTGCTCTGCGACGATTGGGTCGCGGCGGTTTCTGAAACCACGATGGTGACGATATCGCCCACGCGCGCGGCCTTGCGGTCGGCAAACATCGAACGCTCGTTGGACGTCGGAGAGGTCCACAGCGAGTCGGCCCGCGAAAGCGCGGGCAAAACGCACAGGGCGGAGAGCAGAAGACGGGGGGAAAGTGAGCGGCGGAGAGGCATGGCGAATTTTTAGAAGCGGACCTGGACGCGTGAATCGGCGACGACGAGGGCGTTGAATTCTTTTTTGGAATCGAGGTTGCGAACTCGCACGGTCTCGCCGGCGGCGCCGTTTTCCATGGCAAGCGCCTTCATCGTGATGGAGAGCGCGCCATCGACGGCGGCGACTTCGATGACCTGACCGCGGCGGACCAGCGCGCGGCGGGAAACTTCGCGCCAGGTGAGTATCCGGTTGGCGGGCACGGGGCGGTTGAAAATATGGTCCTGGCAAAGCTCGGCGGCGGGAATCGCCTCGCGCTCGCGCAGCACGTCGACGCGGCGGGTGTCGAGCTGGGTGGCATCGAACGCTTCATCGCGCGCGGTGGGCGTGCGGGTAGCCCAGACCTCGCGGACGAGCTGGGCGCGAACGACGAGCGTATGCTCGACCGGTGTCTCCAGGCCGACGCGTACGCGCAGGATCATCGAAGAAACGAGCGAGACGGGAAACTCGACGATCTCGACCGGGAGCGGTGCGGCGGCCGAAGCCGGCAGCGCGATCGGGCGGAGCAGTTCGAGCTGAAGATCGCCCTCGGTGCGGAAGTGCGCGGCGAGCTGGCCGGCGACGTCGGAGAGGAGCGCGTTGCGCAGATCGGCCGTGGAGAGCTCCGGTGTAGTGGAACTCTGGGCACGGACGGCGGGAAGCGCACCGGCCGTGAGGAGGCCGAGCAGGAGTGAGACGAGAAACGGGGCGAGAGGGCGGGAGTTCATCAGCGTGATCAGCGTTTGAGCTGGGCGAGATTCTGGAGCATCTCGTCCGAGGTCTGGATGGACTTGCTGTTAATTTCGTAGGCGCGCTGGGCGACGATGAGGTTCACCATTTCCTCCACGATGTTGACGTTGGAGGTCTCGATGTAGCCCTGGCGCGTGGTGCCGAAACCCTGTTCGCCGGGAGCGCCGGCTTCGGGCGTGCCGCTGGCGGGAGTTTCGTCGTAGAGATTGCCGCCGAGGCTGCGCAGGCCGGCCGGGTTGGCGAAGCGGGTCAGCGAAAGACGGAAGGTCTGGGCGCCGGCGGGGCCGTCGTAGGTGACGTCGCCGTTGTCGGTCACAGTGACCGAGGTGGTGCCGGCGGGGACTGGCTGGAATCCGCTCAACACCGGCAGACCGTCGCTGGTGGTCACCTGACCGGTGGGAGAAAGTTTGAAGGAGCCGTCGCGGGTGTAAGCGAGCGTGCCGTCGGATTTTTGGATTTCGAAGAACCCCTCGCCCTGGATGGCGATGTCGAATTTTTCGCCGCTCTGGGTGAGCTGGCCCTGCGTGAAAACCTTGGAGGTGGCGGCGACGCGCGAGCCGTTGCCGATCTCGATGCCGGTGGGCACCATGTTGCCGCCGCCCGCTTCGGCGCCGGAGGCACGGGGCTTCTGGTAGAGGAGATCTTGAAACTCGATCTTGCTGCGCTTGAAGCCGGCGGTGTTCACGTTCGCGAGGTTGTTCGCGATCGTATTCAAATTTTGCTGCTGGGCTTCCATGCCGGTGGCGGCGGAGTAGAGGGAGAGATTCATGACGGCGGGCGGTGGAGTTGCTGAGAGTGAGGGGCGATCCGATACGGCGGTGGCGGGCGCGGGTTTAGCCGAGGGTTTCGATGGCGCGGCCGCGGATCTGGTCCTGCGCGGTCATGACTTTTTGGTTGGCCTCGTAGGCACGGGCGATCTGCACCATGGAGATCATCTCCTGCATCGGGGAAACGTTGCTGCCTTCGAGATGGCCTTGGAGGACGAGAAAGTTTTCGGCGTCGATCGGCTCGGCGCCTTCTTTGGCTTCAAACAGGCCGGCGGCCACCGGCTTGAGATCGCCGACTTGAGCGAAGTTTTTCAGACCGATGCGGCCGAGCTGCGTGGTGCCTTGGACGAGGAGGCCGTCTTCGACGACGGTGAGTTCGCCGGCGCCGGGGATCAGCTGCACGGGATTGCCGTCTTTGTTGAGAAGCTCGTAGCCCTCGTGAGAGACGAGCTTACGTTCCGGACTGATGTGGAAGGTGCCCGCGCGCGTGTAGGTGAGGCTGCCGTCGGGGCGCTTCAACTCGAAGAAACCGTCGCCCTCAATCGCGAAGTCTAGCGGCCGCTGGGTGGGGAAATTTTCGCCGGCTTGGAAACTGACGCCGAATTCGGCGCGCGGAAAAATCGACGGCGGGGAGTCGCCGTTGCCGATTTTGTTTTTAGCCGGGTCGGCCTCAAGCGCGCCCATCTCGACGCCGGAAAACTCGGCGGTGCGCTTGCGATAGCCCGTAACCTGGCTGGAGGTCACGTTCTGCGCGGTCACTTCCTGCCAACGCTCAAGAGCGGAGAGAGACGCTGCACTTTGGTAGAGGCCGATGTTCATCTGGGGTCTCTTCCCTAGCAATGCCGATGCCAGCTTCATTAGTTGCTGGTGATCAATGGATTTATACCTGAACTGAAAAAACGGGCAAGTTTTGCCGACTGGGGGTCAGCCCCTACGTGGCAGCAATTGCCGTGTCGTTGCGGTTCGCTGAAAGCACGTGCCAGCATCCAGCGGACGGTGCGAGGAGATCGGCGTTGAAACCCGTGCGCGTTCACGTGTACGCACATGCGTTCGCAGCCCCGGTTTATGCAGCATTTTCCAACCCGGTGCGTGCGTCCGGTTCACACAACCCTACCCACACCCAACCCGATCTCGTTCCCATCCTCTCCATGCGATTTCACGCCCGACTCCCTTTATTCGCCGCCTGCTCCACCGCGTTCGCCTTCCTCCTGTGCGGACTGACGGCAACGGAAGCCACCGCCTCGAAAACTCCCCCACCCGCCTCCAGCGAGACGGCGGCGATCTGGGCCGAGGCCGACACGATCCTCGCGCGCATCCAGGCGCCCGTTTTCCCCGCTCGCGATTTCGTTATTACAGCGGCTGAGTTTGGCGCCGTGGCCGACGGGAAAACCCTCGCGACCGCCGCCATCCGCAAAGCCGTCGACGCCGCGCACGCCGCGGGTGGTGGGCGCGTGGTGATCCCGGCAGGCGTGTTCGCGACCGGCGCGATCCACCTCAAGAGCAACGTCAACCTCCACGTCTCAGAAGGCGCGACGCTTGCGTTTTCCACCAACCCGAAGGACTACCTGCCCGCCGTGTTCACCCGCTGGGAGGGCATGGAGTGCATGGGGTATTCACCGTTCATCTACGCCTTCGAGCAGGAAAATATCGCCGTCACCGGCAAAGGCATACTCGACGGTCGCGCCACGACGGAAAACTGGTGGCCCTGGAAAGGCGCGGAGGAAGACGGCTGGAAACCCGGCATGCCGCGCCAGCACGACGCCCGTAGAAAACTCGAGGACGCCTGCAACGCCGGCGTGCCGGTTGAGCAGCGCATTTTCGCCGACGGCTCGTATCTGCGCCCGATGTTCATCCAGCCCTATCGCTCGAAAAACGTGCTCATCGAAGGCGTCACCATCCTCAACTCGCCTATGTGGGAAATCCACCCCGTGCTCTGCACCAACGTCACCGTGCGCGGCGTGAAGATCAAAACCCACGGCCCCAACAACGACGGCTGCAACCCCGAGTCGTCGAAGGACGTGCTCATCGAGGACACGATCTTCGACACCGGCGACGACTGCATCGCCATCAAATCGGGCCGCAACACCGACGGCCGCCGCCTCAACATTCCCTCGGAAAATATCATCATCCGTAACTGCAAAATGGTCGAAGGCCACGGCGGCGTCGTGATCGGCAGCGAGATCTCCGGCGGCGCGCGCAACGTCTTCGTCGAAAACTGCGAAATGAGCAGCCCCGAGCTCGACCGCGCGCTGCGATTCAAGACCAACTCCCACCGCGGCGGCGTCATCGAAAACGTGTACGTGCGCAACGTGAAGGTCGGCCAGGTGAAGCAGGCCGTGATCCTCGCCGACTTCTTCTACGAGGAAGGCGACACCGGCAAATTCGACCCGATCCTGCGCAACGTCGTCGTCGAAAACCTAACCGCCGGGAAAGCCCCGCACGCGCTTTTCCTGCGCGGTTACGCCCGCATGCCCATCGGCAGCATCAAACTCATCAACTGCCGCTTCGAAGGCGTGACCAAGCCCTCCGTGATCAGCCACGTGAGCTCGATCGAGATGATCAACTGCTTCGAAAACACCGGCGC
>CAMLSH010000259.1 GCA_946482625.1 uncultured Opitutaceae bacterium | reverse complement strand
CGACGTTGGTCTGGATGAAGGGCTCGGGGGAATCGATGGAGCGGTCGACGTGGGACTCGGCGGCGAAGTTGATGACGGCGTCGATCCCGTGGTCTGCGAGGAGTTTTGAGACGAGTGCGGTGTCGCCGATGTCGCCGTGCGCAAATACGTAGCGCGGGTCGGAGGCGAGGTCGGCGAGGTTGGCGGGGTTGCCTGCGTAGGTGAGGGCGTCGAGGTTGACGAGTTTCGTGAGGGGCGAGCCGGTTTCGGTGAGGCGCTGGCGGATGAAATTGGAGCCGATAAAGCCGCAGCCGCCGGTGACTAATAAGTTCATAAGAAGAGTAAGAGGTGTAGGAGGAGTAAGCCGGAGGAGGCGGTCAGCGGAGGGTTTTTAACAGGGCGTTGAGCATCTTGGAGACTTCGGTGTAGGTGGCGCTAAGTGCGGAATAACCTTCCAAAGGCAGGTAGCCGAGATCGCGGGCGAGTAGGAGGAGGTAACGGGTTTCCTCGGTCGAGCCACGTGCGATAATCAGGAAGTGACGGAAATCCGCGGCGGTTTCACGGCCTTTGCCTTCAGCGATGTTGGTCGGGACGGACGCCGCTGAACGACAGAGCTGATCGGTGAGGCGGAAGCGTTCCTCGGAAGGGAAGTTTTTTGTGATCCGATAGACTTCGATGACTGCGGCGTGCGCTTTCTGCCAGACGAGCAACTCGTGCCAGCTCTCGAAGTCGGATGACATAGTTTCAGTGTCTCGGCTGCCTACTCCTCTTACACCTCTTAAAACTTACTCCTCTTATTTTTGCCAGGTGCGGAGGGCTTGTTCGACGGCTTCGCGAACGGGCGTCATCTGGATGCCGACGCTGGCGAGTTTGGCGGAGGTCATCACGCAGTTGGAGCGCGGGGTTTTGGCGGCGACCTTCATGAACTCGGCTTCGCTGGCGAAGAATTCGTACTTCTTCGGGTGGACGCCGCTTTTCTCGATCATGGAAACGACCTCGCGGGTGGTGACGTGGCCGGGGTTGGTGACGTTATACGTGCCGAAGGGGACGCGTTTTTCCCAGCAAGCGAAGGTGGCGGCGACGAATTCGTGGAGTTGCGAAATGGAGTTTTCCGCTTCGAGGAGCTTCGCGTAGCGCATCAACTTGGTGAGGTAGTTGCGCGGATTGTCGATGTTGTCGAAGGGGATGCGGAGGCGCCAGACGTAGACGTTGGGTTTGTCTGCGAGGACTTCTTCGCCGAGGGCTTTGGTGCCGCTGTAGAAGGAGCAGTTGTTGGTGCGGAACGAAAAGTTGGGCGTGTCGGTCTCAGTGAAACCGGTGCCGTCGGCGCGGGAACCGGTGTAGATGCAGCCGGAGGAGACGTGGCCCCATGGAATGCCGGCGTCGGCGCAGGCTTGGGCGACGAGGCCGGGGAAGACGGCGTTGCCGAAGAGGCATTCGGTTTTGTGGAGTTCGCAGGCGTCGACGTTGGGTTTGCCGGTGTAACCGGCGGCGTTGATGAGGAACGCGGGTTTATCGGCCTTGAGCGCGGCGGTGAGAATGGCGGGATTCGTGTAGTCCACCTCCGCGCGGCGGAGATTGCGGAAGGGAATATTTTTGCGGGTCAGCAGGGCTTGATAGGCGTGGCCGACGTAACCGGAACCACCGAGGAGATAGATCATGCGAAGGATGGAGAAAAGGTGCGGGTGTGAGCGTGAACAAGTGTTTTTCCTATACTGCGTTTGCTGGTGGCGGTGGGCGGCCAACGGATGGACCTGATGCTGCGCCTTAGGATCCGGCTCAAGAAAACCGCCGTCTCCTTAGCGGGGGCGGCGGTCTCGTTCCGGGCGGGTGGCCCGGTGTTAACGGTCGCGGAATTCGCGATCAGTGCTCGTCAGGGAGCACTTGGAAAGATGATGCCGTAACTACGCCACGTCAACGAGCGGACGCAGAGGCGAAGTGATTATTAGGCGAACTGACGGCAGGCGCGAAATCGAGGCCCGCTTAGCGATGCTGATGGCGAGGGCGGAAGGCTGTCTTCAGGACTACGCGAGCTTTGACGCTGAATAGTCCGAGGGCGGGGGGAATATCGCCGGTCTTACGCTGCTTCCGACGCGAATCAGCCGCGGCGGCGGTAATCGCCGCGACTGAAATATTTCTCCAACCAGATGTAGGCACAGATAAAAAAATAACGGCTGCCCATTTCTTTGATCTTCAGCTTGGCGACGCCGTGTTTGCGATTCTGCCACGAGATCGGCGTGATCGCCCACGTGTAGTCGCGCACGATGGCTTTAAGCGGGAGCTCGACGGTCAGGTTAAAGTGTGGCGCGAGCAGAGGGCGGCAGCCGTCGATGACGATGCGGCGGTAGGCTTTGAACGCGTTGGTCGTGTCGTTGAGCGGCAGGCGGAAAAAGGTCTTCACGAGCAGATTCGCGATGCGGTTCACGAAAAGTTTGATTCGTGGGTAATCGATGACTTTGCCGCCTTTGATGAAACGGCTGCCGAAAGCGCACTCGTAGCCTTCGTCGTTGAGCATGCGCCAGTATTTGACGGCGTCGGTCGGCGAATCGGAGGCGTCGGCCATCATGATGACGACGGCGTCGCCCGCGCTGTTGTTCAGGCCGTAGATGATTGCACGACCGAAGCCGTGCGGGCCGGGATTTTGGACGGGAGCGAGCGTGGGGATTTCGGTTTTCAGCGACTGAAGCACGGACCACGTCGAGTCTTTGCTGCCGTCGTCCACGACGACGATTTCGTGAGGGACGCTGACAGCGGTGAAGGTCTTGTAGATGTCGCGCAGCGTATCCGGCAGGGACTCTTCTTCGTCGCGCGCGGGCATGATGACCGAAAATAATTTCAGCGTGCCGGGCGGGTGGTTGGGGGCGGGCATCGTCGACATAAAGAAGCGGAAAAGGGTGCGTGGAGAGCGGCTCAGAAGGGAGCGGAGAGATCCAACCAATCCGGGTGGGCTTGGGCGTGGGCGGCGATTTCTTCGAGGATCGCGTCGGTGGAGGTCTGCGGCTGCCAGCCCCAGACGCGCGTGGCTTTGGTGGAATCGAGGATGATCCACGGGATGTCGAAGGCGCGTGGTGTGGTGTCGGCGGCGACGGTGTGCGGGCCGAATTTCGCGGCGCACCAATCGCTGAGCTGGCGAAGCGAGCGCGCTGATACGGCGCCGCCGGAGCAGTTGATGAGGCGGTCGGCGACAGGGATCGGGCCGGCGGACATTTGTTTCAACAGCAAAGGAACGAGATCGCGCGGGTGCAGGCAGTCGCGGACCTGGTGGCCGTGTCCGCCGAAGCCGATGTACTTGAGCGGACGGCGGCGCAGGTAACTGTTGAGCCAATACGCGAAGATGCCTTGGTCGGCGCGGCCGAACTGGCCGGCGCCGGCGAGGACGCCGCAGCGGTTGATGAAGACGGGGAGGTTGAAGGTTTCGCCGTATTCGAGGGCGAGGGCTTCGGAGGCGAGCTTGGTGGCACCGTAGAGCGAGATCGGTGCGCCGGTGGCGAAGGTTTCGTCGAGACCGGCGGCGGTGAGGCCGGGGGGAAGGCTGGAGTCGAGCGGCGAGGGGCGAAAAGCTTGGTCAACGGTGGTGACGGGAAGCGATGCGAGCGGAGCGATCGAGTAGACGCGCGAGGTGCTGAGGAGGATAAAACCGGCGCGGTGCTGCTTGCAGAACTCGAGCATGTTCACCGTGCCGATGAGGTTGTGCTCGATTAGCTGACGGCTGCTGGTCTTGCCATCGACACCGGCGAGAACGCTGGGATTGGCGGCGGCATCGATCACGAAATCGACGGCCGGGATCGCCTCCAGATCGCTCGGGGAGCGCAGGTCGCCGTGGTAGAGTTTTACGCCGAGCGCCTTGAGGTCGGCGCGGTTGGTCTCGCTGCCGGGGCGGATGAAGTTGTCGAAGCCAATCAGCGTGTGGCCTCCGCCGGATTGCGCGAGCGTGCGGGCAAGGGTGCTGCCGACGAAGCCGCAGATGCCGGTGATGAGGATTTTCATGTGTTAAGAAGTGTAAGAAGACTAAGGGGAGCAAGAAGTGTAAGAGGAGTAAGAGGTGTAGGAGGAGTAAGTGGGAGACGGCGGAGCTGGGGCGCTTCAGCTCAGCATCTGTTCTCGCTTCTATGGGAAGCCGGCATGGCTAAAGGCGTTTTGTCCGTCCTTACTCTTCTTACACCTCTTAAAACTTACTCCTCTTACTGCTTATTCCGGCGCTGCCAGGCTTCGACGATTTGGCGGATGGTTTCTTCGAGCGATTGGGTGATGTCCCACGAGGGATAGTGGGCGCGCATTTTCCGGAGATCGGAGTAATAGCAGATGTGGTCGCCGATGCGGTTCTGGTCCACATAGGTGAAGACCTGCGCCTTGCCGGTGAACTTTTCGGTGATCTTGAACGCCTCGAGGATGGAGGTGCTGTTGGCTTTGCCGCCGCCGAGGTTGTAGACCTCGCCGCAGCGGGGCTTCTCGACAAAGGCGGCCATGAAGCGGGCGACATCGAGCGAGTGGATGTTGTCGCGGACCTGTTTTCCTTTGTACCCGAAAACCTTATACTCGCGTCCTTCGAGATTGCATTTCACGAGGTAGCTGAGGAACCCGTGAAGCTCGACGCCGGAGTGGTTGGGGCCGGTGAGGCAGCCACCGCGCAGACAGCAGGTGGGCATCTGGAAATAGCGGCCGTACTCCTGGACCATCACATCGGCGGCGACTTTGGAGGCACCGAAAAGGGAGTGTTTGGATTGGTCGATCGTGAAGGTTTCGGCGATGCCGTGAGCGTAGGCGGGATCCGCGTAATCCCAGCGGGTATCCAGTTCCTGGAGGGCGATGGCGTTGGGCGCGTCGCCATAGACTTTGTTCGTGCTCATGTGCACGAAGGGCGTCTCGGGGCAGGCCTGGCGGTTGGCTTCGAGGAGATTGAGCGTGCCGACGGCGTTGGTGTCGAAATCGTCGAAGGGAATGGCGGCGGCGCGGTCGTGCGAGGGTTGGGCGGCGGTGTGGACGACGACGTCGGGTTTCACCTGCTTGAGGAGTGCGAGGACGCCGGCGCGGTCGCGGATATCGAGCTCGTGGTGGACGAAGCCTTTGAGGTCGCTCTGAAGGCGCTGCTGATTCCAGCGGGTGTCGCCTTGGGGGCCAAAGAAGACGGCGCGCTGGTTATTATCGACGCCGTGGATGGTGTAGCCGAGCTGCGAAAAATAGACGCAGACTTCGGAGCCGATGAGACCGGAGGAACCGGTGACGAGGAGCGTTTTGGCCATAAGTGAGAATGAGTGTGCATGGGAGGAAGAAAGGGAGGTTCGCGGATGGCAAGGGCGCTGCTGCCGGGGGACCCATGCGGCGCCCGTAGGGGAGCGCCTTGTGATTTCGCTGGGTTGCGGTGCGAACTGAGGCGGCGCCTAAACGGTGGGAGGTGTCGTCAGCCGGGGCTTGCGGCCGATATCGCTTTTTTATTCCTAACCTCATGCCCCGCTTTTTCTCCGCTGGCGTCTGCGGTTTTGCTATTCCCACGCACTTTGCTCGGTGCCTCCTCACGGCCTTGGCGATCGCGGTCTTGTTGGGCGGCTCGGGATGTGGGCCGACGATCAAGGGGACCTCGTGGACCATGATCAACGTGTGCGGAAAAGATGCGCAGGCGGACTGCCATTTATTGAGTCTAGCCGACGGGTCTTTTGTGCTTATCGATCCGGCGGACGCCGTGGATGCACCGGGCACGGCGGTCGCGTTTTTGAAGAAGTACCAGGTGGAAAAGCTCCGGCTGGTGGTGATCAGCCATTTTCATTTGGATCACTACGGGCGGCTGCTCGATATCATCGATGCGGGTATTCAGGTGGAGCGCGTGGCGATCAATTTGCCCGGCGATCGGAGGCTGGCCGACCGCGAACGGCCGTGGGGTTGCGACTATGACCATGTACAGTCGGTGCTCAGCAC
>CAMLSH010000258.1 GCA_946482625.1 uncultured Opitutaceae bacterium | reverse complement strand
CCATCTGCCGCTACATCCGCTTCCGCCAGGGCATCAACGGCGACAGCGGCACCGACGCCGTCGGCATCGCCTCGGGCGACAGCATGATCTTCGACCACGTATCGGCCTCCTGGGGACGCGACGAGACGTTCTCCGTCAGCGGCTCGCCCAGCAACATCACGTTGCAGGACTGCGTCGTCGCCCAGGGCCTCATGATCCACTCGGCCGGCGGCCTCATGCAGACCGACGGTGGCGTCAGCGTTTTCCGCTCCTTCTATGCGGACAACTGGATGCGCAACCCGAAGGTCAAAGGTGTCCACGAGTTCACCAATAACGTCGTGTACAACTGGGGTTCCGGCGGCGGCTACATCCTCGGCGACTCCGCCGGCGCGTCCTACACGAACATCGTCAGCAACTATTTCATCGCCGGACCCAACACCGGCACCACGCCGTCCTTCATCCGCGGCAACCTCAACTTCAACGTCTACGCCGACGGCAATCTTGAGGACTTCGATCGCGACGGCGTGCTCGACGGCCTGCCGGTCCATCCGCTCGACCAGTCTCCCGTCGTGCCGGTCCCGACGCGGTATCCGTACCCGGAAGTCGCGACCCTGCTCACGGCACAGGAGGCCTACGACCACGTTGTCGCCAACGCCGGTGCCTCGCTCTTTCGCGACCCGGCCGACACCTACGTCTTCAACGAACTCGCCTCGCACGGCATCGCCGGCTCCCACATTTTCAGCGAAGCCGAAGCTGGCGGCATCGGAACTCTCCAAGGCGGTTTTACCCCGAAAGACACCGACTCCGACGGCATGCCCGACTGGTGGGAATCAGCCGCGGGTACCGATCCCGTCGTGGCCGATAACAACGGCGACCTCAACGGCGACGGCTATACCAACCTCGAAAACTATCTCAACGCGCTGGCCTATTCCGGCATCCCCGGCGCGCGTATCGAAGCCATCGTGACGGACACCGGTGTCTCCGCCACTGACGGCGTCACGTCCGACACCACCATCAGCCTCCACGGCACCTCGGCGCCCAACCGGACCATCGTGATCTCGCGAGTGGACATCGGCACGCTCGGCACCACCGTCGCCGACGCCTCGGGCAACTGGACTTACGATTACACCGGCACCGCGCTGGCCGACCGTCACTACGCGTTCGTAGCCACGGCCGATCTGGGTGGCGGCAAATACTCGCCTCCGTCCCGCGCCTTCGCCGTGCAGATCGACACGACACCCGCCGCCGCTCCCGCGATCACAAGTCTCGTCGCGAATCCCTCGTACGCCTTCAACGGCACTTCCGAGCCCTTTGTCCAGATCGTCGTCACCCTCGTCGGCACCGGCCCGGTGGGCACAGCCACCGCCGACGGTTTCGGTAACTGGACCGCCGCCTACACCGGCGCTCCGCTTGCGGCCGGGATCTACAGTTTCACCGCCGCCGCGACTGATGTCGCCGGCAACTCCGGCACCGATTCTTTCGACTACGTGGTCGATACCGGTCTCGCCTCGCCAGTCTTCATCGGCATCTCCACCGACTCCGGAGTCTCCGGCACCGACCAGATCACCAACGACACCACGCTCACGCTCAATGGCGTCGCGCCCGCGAGTGCGACGGTGGCGATCTCCCGCTCCGGCGTGGGCGTGATTGGTTCCGCCACGGCCGACGCCGCGGGGGATTGGGTTTTCAACTACACGGCGACCACCCTCGCCAACGGCCAGCACACCTTCACCGCCACCGCTTCGACAGGCGGCAGCTCGAGCCCGGCCTCAAGCCCCTTTGTCGTCACCGTCGATACTGCGCGGCCGACTATTCCTTCGCTCGTTCGCTACAATCCCGCGACCAGCGCCACCTCGGCCAGCACGCTCGTTTTCCGCGTCACCATGAACGAGCCCGTCATCAACGTTGATGTCGCCGACTTCAGCCTCACCAAGACGCCCGCGTCCATCACCGGCGCGATTTCGTCGGTCACGCAGATCACGCCGAGCGTGTACGATGTCACTGTCACCGGCGTCAGCGGCGATGGCACCATCCGCCTCGACCGGCCGGCGAGCGCCACCATCACCGATCTCGCGGGTAACACGACCAACAGCTCCTTCAGCGGCGGCCAGTCCTACACCCTTCGCCTGCCCGGCAGCGGTGTGTGGACCAGCACTGAGGCCGGTGCGTGGAGCGATGCGGGCAATTGGGAAGCTGGCGAAATCGCCAGCGGCAGCGGCGCCACCGCCGATTTCGCGACGCGCGATATCGATGGCGAAGTCGTGGTCGAACTCGATTCCCCTCGCACGCTCGGCCGCCTCGTGTTCGCCGATGCCGACTTCGCTTCTCCGGGCAACTGGAAGGTCACCAACAACGGCAACGCAGCCAACGGCATCACGTTTGAGACACCCGGCACGCCCACCATCCAGGTCAACCACTCCGGCGAAACCGGCGTCACCAATCCCCAACTCGCCACCTCGGGCCAGCTCGTTCCCGCGATCCTCGATCTGCCTGTGACGAGCGCCGCCGGACTCACCAAAACCGGCTGGGGCACCGCGGTGATCACGCAGCCCGCCTCCGTCACGGGTGCGCTCGCCGTCACTCAGGGCGTATTCAAAGTCGGCACCGGCGCCAGCATGACCAACACCACTGTCGCGGTCGGCAACAGTTCGCAGTTCCATGTGTCCGGCGGCTCATTCACCGCCACCGGAACCACCACGATCACCAACGGCGGCTTCTCCGGCGTCTACGTGAGTGACGGCACCGCGAGCTTCCAGCGCATCACCAACACCGGCGACGCGCAGGGCCTCGTCAAAGTCACCGGCGGCACGCTCACCGCCACCGAACTCCTCATCCCGCGCAGCAACAGCGGCGACATCACCCTCACCAACGTCAGCAGCGTCTTCCAGTTTGGCTTCATCTCGCAGGGCGGCACGACGAACCTCGGCACCTTCTCACTCGCGAGCGGCAACTCCTGGGGCCACGCCTCGATCGAAGGCGGCGAGGTCAACATCACCGGCCCGGCCATCATGGGCTGGCAGGCGACCGGCGGTCGCGGTGCACGCATGCGCGTGCTCGGCGGCCGTCTCAACGTCCTCGATACGACCCACGGCCTCGTGATGAGCCGCAAGAACGGCAGCAACGCCAACAACGTTACCGCGCTCTATCTGTTCGGCGGAGTTTCCACCCTCGAAAAACTCACGCTCGGCTACGACGCCACCGTCGTCACCTCCGCCTACGGCCTCATCTCGCTTGAAGGCGGCTCGCTCTACCTCGGTTCGGGCGGGTTGGTGAAGAACGGATCGTTCTCGACGTACATCAACCTCTACTCGGGCGTACTCGGCGCGAAGGATTCATGGAGCAGCTCGGTGCCGATGTCGTTCGTCGCGACTGGCACCGCCGCCATCCACGCCGCCGACGAAGCCGGCAACGCCCGCGACATCACACTCAACGGTGTGCTCAACGACTGGTCCGGCACCATGCCGGCCCCGAATCTCCAGAAGCCCGGTCAGGTCGCCACCGGCGGCCCCGGTGGCTTCCGCAAGACCGGTGCGGGCACCCTGACGCTCGGTGCGGCGAACACCTTCACCGGCGACGTCACAATCGAGCAGGGCACGCTCGCGATCACCGGATCGCTCGCTGCGGGCGGTGCGGTCAATATCGACGCGGGTACGCTCGCCGGCACCGGCACGGTCAACAAGGACGTTGTCCTCAATGCCAGCGGCTCCGTTTCGCCCGGTATCGGAGGCGCGGGTACGCTTGCCGCCGCCTCGCTCGCCTGGAACGGCGGCGGCACGCTGGTGTACGACCTCGGCGCTTCCGCCGACCAGCTGGCCATCGCCGGCGCGCTGACCAAGGGCACCGGCGGAGTCTACGCCTTCGCCTTCAACCCCGATGGTATGCTCTCGATCGGCGCCAGCTACACGCTCGCGACCTTCGGTGCGACCGACTTCGCCGCGACGGACTTTACGGCAACCGGACTCGGTTACGCGAAGGGCCAGTTCGTCGTCGATGCGGGATCCCTCCAGTTCCTCGTGACCAGCGACGGCTCCGGTCACATCGCTTACAACGCCTGGGCCGCCGGCTACGCGTTCCCCGGCGGACTCGACAGCCCCTCGGCTGACGCCGATGGCGACGGTCAGAGCAATCTGCTCGAATTCATCCTCGGCCAGGACCCGCTTCTCGGTGGTGTGGAAAACGTGACGCTTATCACCGTGGCTGACGGCGGTGCGGATTATCCAGCATTGCGTTTCGCCCGCCGCATCGCGCGCGGCGACGTCGGTCTCGAGGTTCGCGTGAACACCGACCTCGATTTCTCGAACACGCTCGGCGCGGTGGAGATTTCGGCGGTCGATCAAGGTGACGGCACCGAACTCGTCACGGTGCGCTCGGCCGTCTCGTACGCCGTGCAGCCGAAGCAGTTCCTCCGCCTCGAAGCGACGCTGCCGTAACGCGCTCGCTTACTCGCGATTAACGCCTTCATCGCTTCAAAGGCGCGTCCTCCGGGACGCGCCTTTTTTATCTACCCTCAAAGGCTCTCCAGCATCGCGTGAAGGCGGGCCCATTCTGTTGGGTTCAAATCGTCCTTTCGTCCGGGGGAAATCTGGCGGTGATCGGTCATCCACTCGGTTGACCAACGCCGCGGTTTCCATCGCGCTGCCAGCCATTCGCGCGCCGAATCCAGCTGTGCAAACGTCAAGGGCGCGGCGTACGTGTCGCCCGCAAATGCCAGCCCGAGGAGGAAATCGTTGCAACGATTGCGTCCCCGGAAAACGGATGCGCCCGCGTGCCAGGCGATGCAGTCGTCGCGGACCAGCGTGCAGCGTACACCGTCGGGTGCGATCAAGGCATGATAGCTGACTTCGCTCGCCGGGTTGAGCATGAACGCGATCGTGTCCTCAAACGATTTCACGCTGTGGTGAAAAACCACGCCGAGCTGTTCGTGGGCGGGCGCGGAGGAAACATTGGGTGAGAGCCGTTCGATCTCGGGAAACGTCGTCATGGCATCGTCGGGCCGTCCGCTTCTTCAAAGCCGCCGCCAGACAGCCATTCCCAAAGATAACAACATCCCGATCCGGATCGCGCCTTCGAATGTTAGCGTGACCAGCACCCATTTGAGTCCGCAGACGCTCCGTATGGAGAAGCCCAGCACGCTCATCCCTATCATCGCCATCACCTGCGGACGGCCGACCGGCTGTGTGAGCATCAGGCCCATCCACACCCAATAGAGCAGCAGTCCGGCGCTCCAAAAAAAAGCCACCCATTCGCCGGGCCCGCGTTCCCTCGGATCGATGCCACGCTCGATTTGTTTGATGCCGAGATATCGCTCGCCGATCACGAGCTGCCCCAGTTCGAACAGGAGCCAGAGCGGCGCGAAATAGAAGATCGGCGAAAGCGGAGGCATGGAGGGCGGGAGACCAGCCGCCCGGCCGGTCTCAAGAACGGATGCGCCGCCGGGAATAAATGACAAGCCTGCCGCCTCATACCTCGGTGTACTTCGACCGTCCTGATGCGTTTATCCGAATGGCATGGGCACAAACGCTCCTCGTCCGCCCGAGCAGATCCGTTTTTTTGACTTTGTCCCGTTCTCCTTAAACTTCCGGTCGCTCCGATGAAACTCACCGCCTTCACAGCATTCTTTTGCGCGCTTTTTTTACCCATGACTTCGTCCGCCGCTCCTGAAACGAAAACCGAAACGCTTGTCCTTGGAGGCGGCTGTTTCTGGTGTACCGAAGGCGCCTATGAGCTGGTGCCCGGAGTGAAAGCGGTCGTGAGCGGTTACACCGGCGGCCGCACGAAGAATCCTTCGTACAAAGAAATCTGCGCCGGCGAGACCGGCCACGCCGAGGTGATCCGCATCGAGTACGATCCCGCCGAGGTAACGCTGGAGCGGTTGCTGAATTTATTTTGGGTCGTCCATGATCCGACCACGCTCAATCGCCAGGGCA
>CAMLSH010000257.1 GCA_946482625.1 uncultured Opitutaceae bacterium | reverse complement strand
CCGGCGCCGAGTTCGAGGAGGGCGGCGACGCGTCCTTGAACGTTCACTACACCGGAGGTGGGCCGGAGCGTGGAGGCGATGAGCTGGAGCAGCGTGCTTTTGCCAGAGCCGTTGCGGCCGATGAGGCCGATGCTTTCACCTCTCGCGACGGTGAAGGTGGCGTCTTTGAGCGCCCAAAAATCGCGATAGCTGCGCGCGGCGCGGGCGGTGAACCAGCGGCGGCCTCCGCTTTCGGCGGGGAGCAGCGAGGCGATTTTTTCCCAACACGGCGCGGTGAGGCGACCGGCGGGAGTTTCCCAGATCCGGTAGGATTTGCTGACTCCGTGGAGCGAAAGTGCGGCGGTGTCGGTGGCGTTCATGGCGTCACAACACGTCGGCGAAGGCCGGTTTCATTTTCTTAAACGCGAGGTGGCCGAGCGCGCAGGCAAGGAGGCTGAAGAGCCACAGGTACGCGAGGTGCGTAGGGTTGGGGGTGCGGCCCCAGAGGACACCGTCGCGGGCGCTTTCGATGGCGAGCAGCAGCGGATTGAAGCGGAGGAATTGCCACGCGAACGGAGCATCGGTCGCAATTTTCTGCGCGGAATAGAACGTGGCGCTGGCGAACATCAGCGCGGCGGAGAGGAACTGGGTGAGTTGCGTGATGTCGCGGAAGAAAACGCCGAGTGCGGAGAAGAGCCAAGAGACACCAAGCGCGGTTAGCACGAGCGGCGGCAGGACGACGAAAAGCCAGAGGACGCCTGAATCGAGGCCGTGGCCGAAAAGGAGCGCGCCGGCCAGGACGAGGCTGAGCGAGATCGCTAGGTGGAAGGCGGCGGCGCCGACGGCGGCGGCAGGAAGGATCTCCACGGGAAAGACGACCTTCTTCACGAAGTTCGGATTGGTGAGGATGAGCGTGGGCGCGGTGTTGAGGACCTCGGCGCAGAAGTGGAAGAGGCTTAGGCCGAGGAAAATGCCGAGGCCGTAGTCGATGCGGCTTTCGTCCGGGAGAACGCCAAAGTTACCGCCGAAGATGTATCCGAAAACCAACACGTACAGTCCGAGCATCAGCAGGGGGTTGGCGAAGGAGAGGGCGAGACCGAGGTGGCTGCCTTTGTGGCGGAGTTCTACGCGCCGCTGGGTGAATTGCCAGAGGAGCTCCCGGTGTTGCCAGAGGTCGGCGAGAAACGGTGCCAGACGACGCATGATTTGAAGGGTTGCTCGTATACGGTCGGGCAGGTCGCGCAAGGAAACGTTGGGGGTGACGGAATCGACAGGCGCGCAAGGCGGGGCTGGCATTTGGGCCCACAGAAGGACGCGAAGGGAGCGAAGGTGCGCTTGCTTCGATCGCGTGGAGCGATGAGGAGCGGCACTTATCAAGTGCCGTTCCGGTGGTGCCGCAGGGGCGATAGGCGGGCAAACGTGGATTGATGTCGAGCAACGCGCTCGGAGTGCGCGTTCCACCTCGGAATTCGGCGCTTACGGGCAGGGGGGGGAACGCGGGCGGTGTCGGCCAACGCGCTCCACCCGGAGGACGTCAGGCGGTTTTGGCGGCGCTGGTGGCTGGGAGTGCGATTGGGGCGGCTTCGGTGACAGCGTCGGGAAGCGGATGAGAGGATGTTTCGGGCTTTGACGCGATCCGGTCGGTGGATTTATCGCGGCTGATGATGAGGTAGAACGCGGGGATCACGTAGAGCGTGAGGCCGGTGCCGACGATCAGGCCGCCGATGACGCCGATGCCCATCGAGACGCGGCTTTCGGCGCCGGCGCCCAAGGCGAGGGCGATGGGCAGCACGCCGAGAATCGTGCAGAGCGAGGTCATCAAAATCGGACGGAAGCGCGACGAAGCGGCTTCGGTCATGGCCGTGTATGCATCGACTCCGGTGGCGCGGCGCTGGCTCGCGAACTCGACGAGCAGGATGCCGTTTTTCGTGACCAAACCGATCAGCATGATGAGGCCGATCTGGGAAAAGATGTTCAGCGTTTCCGAGAAGTACCAGAGCGTGCCCAACGCGCCGGCGAGCGCGAGCGGGACGGTGAGCATGATCGTGAGCGGATCGCGGAAACTTTCGAACTGCGCGGCGAGCACCAAGTAAACGAGCACGAGCGCGAGCACGAAGACGAAACCGAGGCTGGAGGAGCTGTCCACAAAGTCCTTGGAGGCGCCGGTGAACTCGGTGGTGAAACGGTCGTCGAGCGTTTTGCGGGCGGCTTCGACGAGCGCGTCGTTACCCTGGCCGAGCGTGTAGCCGGGGCTGAGCGTTCCCGAGATCGTCGCGGCGACGTACCGATTGTAACGATACAACTGCGGCGGGCCGCTGGTTTCGGTCAGCGTGATGAGGTTGTCGAGCGGGATGGTTTCGCCGTTGGCGGCCTTGACGTTGATCGCGCCGAGATCGCTGGTTTTCGCACGGTCTTCGCGGAGGAGCTGGCCGAGGACGTCGTATTGTTTGCCGTTGTAGATGAAGTAGCCGAAGCGCTGGCCACTGAGGGCGGCTTGAAGCGTTGAGGCGATGTCGGCGGCGGAGACACCGAGGTTCTGCGCCTTGTCGCGGTCGATGACGACACGGACTTCGGGCTGATTGAATTTCAGGTCGGCATCGACGAAGGAGAACGCGGGGTTCCTGCTCGCTTCATCCAGGTATTTATCGAGGACGGCCTCGAGGTCTTTGAGCTCGGGCGCCTGAATCACGAGTTGGGCCGAGAGTCCGGCGCCCCGACGTTCACCGATCGAAGGTTCCTGTGCGACGACAGTGCGGGCTCCGGTGAGGGGGCGAACGAGGCCTTGGAGTTTTGTGGCGATCTCCTGCTGGGAAAATTTGCGATTGTGGCGGTCTTTGAGGAAGACGCGGACGAAACCGGCGTTGACCGGACCGATGCCGCCGGGGCCTCCCACGGGGGCTTGGGTCATGGTGACGACGTACTCATCGCCGAGCTGTTCGCGGACGAGCTTCGTGAGGTCGTCGAGATAGTTGACGGTGTAGTCGAAGGACGCACCTTCCGGCGCTGTCGTGCGCACCCAAATACGCGCGCGGTCTTCGAGGGGCGTGAGTTCTTTGGGAAGTGCCCGGTCGCAGGCGACGATGATGGCGATGGAGGCGAGGAGGATGACGCCGCCGAGCCAGGGGAAACGGAGGAAACTGCGCAGCGAGTTTTCGTAGGCCGTGGTGAGGCCACTGAAAAACGGCTCCGTGCGCCGGTAGAACCAGTTGTGTTGCGCGTGAGGTTTCAGCAACCGCACCGACATCATCGGCGTGAGCGTGAGCGCGACGAAGGCGGAGATGAGCACGGCGCCGGCGATGACCACGCCGAACTCGCGGAAGAGTTTTCCGGTGAGCCCTCCGAGGAAAATCACCGGCATGAAGACGGCGGCGAGCGCGATGGTGGTGGCGATGACCGCGATGAAAATTTCCTTGGTGCCTTCGATGCCGGCTTCGACCGGCGGCATGCCCTGCTCGATCTTGGAGTAGATGTTTTCGAGGACGACGATGGCGTCGTCCACCACGAGGCCGATGGCCAGGACCAGGCCGAGGAGGGTGAGGACGTTGATGGAAAAGCCCGCCAGATCCATGATCAGGAAGGTGCCGACGATGGACACGGGAATCGCGAGCATCGGGATGAGCGTGCTGCGCCAGTCGCGCAGGAAGAGGAAGATCACCAGCACGACGAGACCGAAGGCGATGTAGAGGGTTTCCTGCACCTCGTGAATCGCGCTGCGGACGTAGGTGGTGTTGTCGTAACCGATCTCGAAATCGATGTCGGCCGGTTTTTCTTTTTCGATTTTCGCGAGGCGGACGCGGAGCTGGTCGGCGATCTCGAGCTGGTTCGCGCCGGGCTGGGGACGGACGTAGACGCCGATCATGGGGGCGCCGCCCACTTTAAGAATGGAGCGCAGGTTTTGCGGCGCGAGTTCGGCGTAGCCGACATCGCCGAAGCGGACGATCTGGTCGCCGTCTCGCTTGAGTGTCAGTTTGTTGAACTCGTCCGCGGTATTGAGGCGGCTGAGCGTGCGGACGGTGAGTTCCACATTCGCGCCCTCCACGCGGCCGGAGGGCAGCTCGATGTTTTCGCGTTGGAGTGCCTGACGGACATCGAGCGGGGTGAGGCCGTATGCGGCGAGTCGTGACGGGTCCATCCAGAGGCGCATCGCGTAGCGCTTCTCGCCGACGAGATCGATGTTGCTGACGCCGGGGACGGTCTGGAGGCGTTCGCGAAGACCGTCGGCGTAGGCGGACAACTCGAGGAGATCGCGCGTCGGGCTGCTGACGACGATACCGAAGAACGGGTTGGAGTCGGCGTCGGACTTGTTGACGATCGGCGGATTGGCGTCGGCCGGGAGATTGCGGGAGGCGCGTCCCAACTGGTCGCGCACGTCGTTGGCGGCGGCTTCGAGATCGACGTTGAGATCGAATTCGACGCGCACCTGGCTGGAACCCTCACGGCTGGTTGACGTGAGATTGCTGATACCGGCGACGGCGTTGACGGCGGCCTCGATGGGTTCGGTGATCTGGGATTCGATGACCTCGGCACTGGCGCCGGGGTAGGTGGTGATGATCGTGACGACCGGCGGATCGACGGCGGGATATTCGCGGATGCCGAGGCGGGTGGCGCTGAGTCCGCCGAGCAACATGATCGTGAAGGACAACACGCCGGTGAGAACGGGCCGGCGGATGCTGAGGGAGGCGAGGGACATGGCGGAACGGCCGGGCGGAAATTATTCGGTGAGCTGGACCTGCACGGCCATGCCGTTGCGCATCTGCTGGACGCCGGAGGTGAGGACGATGTCTCCGGGGGCGAGGCCTTGGACGACCTGAACTTTGCTGTCGGTGCGCGCACCCGTAACAATCTGGATACGCTGGGCTTTGCCGTCTCGGGCGACGAACACGCTGCGTTCCTCGAGGCCGGACAAGATGGCGATGGCGGGCACGAGCAAGGAGGCCTCGGATTGTTGGACGGTGTATTCGACGCGGGCGAAAATGCCGGGGAGGAGCGAGCCATCGGGGTTGCGGCACAAGGCGCGGAGCAACACGGAGCGGGTGGCGACATCGATGCGCGGTTCGACCGCGTAGACCTCGCCGGTGTAGACCTGTTTGCTGCCGGCGACGGTGAAGCGCATGGGATCGCCGGCTTTGACGCGCGGCGCGTAACGCTCGGGCACGGAGAAATCGACCTTGAGGTGGGTGATACCCTGAAGCGTGGCGATGCGGGCGGCGGGATTCACATAGGAACCGACACTGACAAAACGGATACCGGCGACGCCGTCGAAAGGGGCGCGAATCTCGGTCTTCTTGATATCGGCGCGGATGAAATCGATCTCGGCGTCGAGGACGGCGAGTTCGCCGCGGGCTTCGTCGTAGTCCTGTTTGCTGACGCCGCCTTCCTCGACGAGGCGGGCGAGGCGTTGCTCGCGGAAACCGGCGAGCTCGCGACGGGCTTGGGCGCGACGCAGGCTGGCTTGAAGCGAGGAGTCGTCGATTTTCACGAGGATGGTGCCGGCTTTGACGCGCTGGCCCTCGGTGAAGTTGATGGCGGCGATCTTGCCGTTGACCTCGGTCTGGAGTTCGACGGCCTCCTCGGCGCGCAGCGTGCCGTTGGCGGCGATGCTTTCGGTGAACGCCTCGGGCTTCACGGCGACGCCGGTCACGCGGAGGCCGCTGCCGCCGGGCCGGGCGCCACTGGACGCGGCGGCGGGCTTGGCGGGTGGTTTGAGTTTATTCCACGCCAGAAAGCCGATGACGCCCAAAACGATCAGCCCGCCGACGACCAGCTTGGTGCGTGGCTTTTTGGATACAACGGGGGGCGAAGGCGGACGAGGCGCGGGTGGGGGCGCGGCGCGTTCAACGGGCGGACGGGCCGGCGCGGATTCGCTGACGGAAAGGATGGTTTTCAAGCGAGGCGAAGAGACGGGCGTGAAGGCCGGGCGGCGGAGCGGTGG
>CAMLSH010000256.1 GCA_946482625.1 uncultured Opitutaceae bacterium | reverse complement strand
CCTGCGCAGGGGCTTGGGCGACCGCGAGGGCGGCGGCGTGGGCCATCTGGTTGTTATTACCGACGACGAAGGTTTCGAAGGTGTTGCGCGGATTGAGGCCACCGGCGACAGCGGTCTTTTCGTCGTAACGCGGGGCGCGGCGGGCAGGGGTGGCGGCGGTTTTGACGCGGCTGCCGGCATCGGACGGGGCAAAAGGGGCACCGGAGCCGTCGAGATCGACCTTCTTGAGCTTCACCGTCATCAAGCGGCCGGTGCTGAGACGCAGACGTTGGACGATGAGATCGAGGTAATTGTCGTTGATCCAGATCGCGGCGAAGTCGTTGGGAACGCCGAGAGTGATGGATTCCTCTGCGCTTTCGACGCACACAATCGGTTCGAACCAGAGCTTGAAAACGTCCTCGGGGAAAAGGCTTTTGAAGTCGCTTTTGACGGTTTCCCAAAGGCTGGGAGACGGGGAAAGAGAAGGCATGTCCGGAGGAGGCGTGGTCGGTTTATTCACAAGGCGCGACCTGAGGGGCTGATCGGACACATCGAACGGCGTTTTGTGGCCTGCGGAACACGACGGAAAAGTGGGAGGGCGAGGGCATCATGGCGGGTTGGGGTGGGGGTGTGTTTAAGGTGTTGATGCCTAGCTTGATAGGGCGGAGCTCGTCGGGAGCGCAAACGGACTGACGTCGGAGATGTGTGAAAGAGCCACCCGGGAGGAGCACGGATGAGGAAGGGTGCGGAGTAACGTGAATCGAAAATGGGGTTTCAAGAGCAACTTTCCGACAAGTTATTCACAGCGGATTTGCTCATAAGTTTTTGGTTTTTTTGGTTGCCAGAGAATTAGCGCGGGGCCGGCGCGGACAAGTGACGTAGTTGTAAGGGCAAAGGCATTACGCAGGTCACGACTGGGCGACGGCTCAGTGACGGTTCGGTGACGACGGAAGGCTTGCGGCGGGCGAGGCGCGTGAGGCTGGCGCAGACGGGGTCGTCAGACGTTTGAAGCGGGCTCGGATCAGGCGGTGTGAGCCGGCGCCGGGTCGAACCACTTGCCGTGTTCTTTGATGAGGTCGATGAGGCGCTCGTCGGCCTCGGCCTGGGGGATGTTGTACTTCACGCAGGTTTTCCCGACGTAGAGATTGATTTTGCCGGGGGCGCCACCGACGTAGCCGAAGTCGGCGTCGGCCATTTCGCCGGGCCCGTTAACGATACAACCCATGATGGCGAGTTTCACGCCCTTGAGGTGGCCAGTGAGGGTGCGAATGCGCTGCGTGGTGGTCTGGAGATCGAAAAGCGTGCGGCCGCAGCTGGGGCAGGAGACGAATTCGGTTTTGGAGATGCGGGCACCGGCGCCTTGGAGGACGTTGTAGGCGAGCTTGGTGGCGCGGGTGGGATCGGGCTCGGTTTCGACGCTGACGAGGTCGCCGAGACCGTCGCAGAGGAGCGCGCCGGTGAGGATCGCGGATTCGAGGAGGCGGCTGAGGAAGGTGTTGTCGCCGCGGACGGCGGTGGCGGCGGTGTTGCGTATCCAGATCGGGGATCGCGAACCGATGCGGCGGAGGGCTTCGGCGAGCTGGCGGTAGGCGCCGACCCCGTGGCCGGCGGCGGGCGTCGTGGTTTCGCTGAGGGTGAAGAGGAGGCGGTCGTCGCCGAGGGGCTGGAGCGTGTCGGCGAGGGCGGCGATGTCGGCGGGGGCGATTTCGCAGGCGAGAAAGGCGGCGTGGCGGCGGGCGAAGTCGGCCCAGGTTTTGAGGGCAGGGGCGTCAGTGGCGGAGAATTTGCGGAGGAAAACGCGGGAGGGAAGAGGCGCAGCTGGTGCGGGGCTGGTGAGGTGTGAGGGGGATGCGGAGAAATGGTTTTCGACCTCGCCAGTCGTGATCGAGGGCGCGAGTTCGAGGACGAGGAATGACGGGGGCGTGGCGGAGGCGCGGATGATTTCGCTGACGGATGCGAGCGCGGCGGAGTCGGCGATGGGGATGAGAACGCCCTCGGCGGGTGTATCCACTAAACGGGGTGAGGCGAGTTGCGTGAGCGTCGCGGCGAGTGTTTCGACGGAGGGCGCGCGGACGATGACGCGGGGCGGTTGCTCGGGACCGACGAGGCAATTTACACCGAGGGCGAGCGAGGCGGTGGTTCGGCGGGTGAAGTGGAAAGGGTCGATGGAGTCGCGAAGGCCGAAGGTCGAAGGCCGAAAGCCGGAGGCAGCTGGTGTCTGCGGCTCGTTTTTCGGAATTTGGAATTCGGAATTCGGTTTTTCCCAAAGGGACATCGCTTTGTTGACGAGGGCTTGGGCGACGGGGATTTCGTAGACGCTGTCTTCGGTGAGGGAGACGCGAATGGTGTCGCCGAGTCCGTCGAGGAGGAGGCTGCCGATGCCGATGGCGCTTTTGATGCGGCCGTCTTCGCCATCGCCCGCTTCGGTGACGCCGAGGTGTAGCGGGTAGTGCATGTCTTCCTGCGCCATGCGCTGCACGAGCAGGCGGTAGGCCTCGATCATGACCTTCGGGTTCGAAGACTTCATCGAGAGCACGATCTGCTTGTAGGAATGAGTCTCGGCGATGCGGAGGAACTCGAGGGCGCTTTCGACCATGCCGAGCGGCGTGTCGCCGTAGCGGTTCATGATGCGGTCGCTGAGCGAGCCGTGGTTGGTGCCGATGCGGAGGGAGCGGCCGAGGGTTTTGGCGCGTTTGACGAGCGGAGTGAACGAGTCGTAGAGGCGCTGGAGTTCGACGTCGTAGTCGGAATCCGAGTACTCGCGGACGGCGAATTTCTTTTTGTCGGCGTAGTTGCCGGGATTGACGCGGACTTTTTCCACGTGCTCGACGGCTTCCATCGCGGCGGCGGGGAGGAAGTGGATGTCGGCGACGAGCGGGATGTGACCGAAACCGGCGGCGGTGAATTGCTCGCGGATGGGTTTGAGGCACTGCGCGGCGGGGACGTTGGGCGCGGTGATGCGGATGATTTCGCAGCCCACTTCGGCGAGGGCGATGGACTGTTTGACGGTGGCGGCGATGTCCTGCGTGTCGCTCGTGGTCATCGATTGCACGCGGACGGGATGCGTGCCGCCGACGCCGACGGAGCCGATCATGACTTCATGCGCGGCGCGGCGGACGGTGTGGAAGCGGGAGGTGCAGTAGGACATGCGGAAAATCCGAAGGACGAAGGCCGAATGACGAAAGGCTGAGGACGGAAGAGGAAAGAAATGACCAATGAGCAGTGACCAATGATCAGTGGCGGACGCAGGCGTGGTATGCGGCGGTGCTACGGCTTGGAGGGAGTGGGTTCGGCCGGTTGAGCGGGGGCGGCGGGAGCGGGTTTTTCTTCGAAGCGGAGCCGGACGGTGCGGCGGACGTCGAACACGCTTACGTAGATCATCATCGAAAATAGCAGGACGATGAAAACGCTTTGAGCGGTTGCGATAAACTCGGGAGCTAGGGCGCGGCCACGGAGTTTGGCGATGGTCGCGAACAGGATGTGGCCGCCGTCGAGGACAGGAATCGGCAGGAGGTTGAAAATCGCCAGGTTCACATTGATCAAAATAACGAAGGCGAGAACGGCGCGAAAATCGTATTGGGCCATGGCGTGCATGCGTTCCACTATGCCGATCGGACCACTCATCTTCGACAGGCCGATGTCGGAGCGAGGACTGACGAGGCTTCCGAAGGTTCGCCAAGTCGTGATGAGGTGGCGGCGGATCTGCTCCCATGGCGAGATATGCACGGTTTCGATAGTGTAGGCGCCGCGCAATCCTACGCCGAGGCGATAGACTTCCGTTTTGGTTTCTGGGTCGATGACTTTTTGCGGCGTGGCGGTGAGCGTGGCGGTATTGCCATCGCGGATATAAGTGATCTGGACCGGGTTGCCGTGAGTGCGGCGGAGGTGCTCGCGAATGAAACTTTGGTAGGCGACGGGCTGGCCATCGATGTGGGTGATGAGGTCGTCTGCGCGGAGGCCGGCGGCCGCGGCGGCGCTGTCTTTCTGGACGCTGCCAATGTAGACACGGGTGTTCGGCTCAATGCCGATGTCGCGAAATTCTTCGAAGCCGAGTTTTCTGGGGAAAACGCTGATTGGGATCGTTTGTCCGTCGCGTTCGACGACGAGGTCGACCTTGGGCTCGTTGTTGGCGCCGCGTCCGGAACCGAGGGCGACGAGGTAGCCGATTTCAGAAAGGGAGGAGACGGATTTGCCGTCGACGGTGCGGACGATATCGCCTGGTTTTACGCCAGCGAGAAAGGCGGGGCCGGGGACCATTTCGCCATTGGGAAGCTCGATACGATCGAGGACGACGCCGACCTGGTTGGTCTGTTCTTCTTTGGCGACCTGCTGGCCCATTTGCCAGAGCACGGTCGCGAGCAGGAAAGCGAAGATGACGTTAAAGACGGCGCCGGCGGCGAAAACGATGACCTTGGTGGAGTAGGTGATCGGTGCATGCGGGGCGTCGTCGGAGCTTTTGCCTTCGATGGCGCTCATGTCGGCCAGTTGGGGGAGCGCGACATAGCCACCGAGCGGGAGCCAGGAGAGGCGGTATTCGACGCCGTCTTTGCCGCGCCAGGAAAAGATTTTCGGGCCAAAGCCGATGGAGAAACGTTCGACTTTTACGCCGCGCCGGCGGGCGGCGAGGAAATGGCCGAGTTCGTGGACAAAAATCGAGCCGCCGAAAAAGAGGACGACGAGGAGGAGCGACCAGACGTTGGTGAAGAGAGAGGAGAAATCCATCGTAGGTGAAAAACGGAGGAAGATTGCGGGCGGAGTTGTTGAAAGGTGTCGGAGCGGGTGGTGGTTCAGAAACGCGCCGGGACGGCGCGTTCCACCTAGAGCAGAGACGTGGCGGTGCGGCGGGCGGTGGCGTCGAGGGCGAGCACGGTGTCGAGGTCGGCGGGATCGGTGTTGGGCATTTTCGCCAGAGTTTCTTCCACGATGCGCGGAATCGCAAGAAACGGGATTTGTCCCTCCAGGAAAGCGGCAACGGCGACTTCGTTGGCGGCGTTGTAGATCGCAGGAGCGATGCCGCCGGCGCGCATGGTTTGTTTCGCGAGGGCGAGCATCGGGAAACGGGTTTCGTCGATGGGGCGGAATTCGAGGGAGAAGAGTTTTTTGAGGTCGAGCGGGCGATCGACGCCTGGGGCGCGGGCAGGATGGAGCAGAGCGTGCTGGATCGGGAAGGTCATCGACGGGGGGCAGAGCTGGGCGAGCATGGCGCCGTCGGTGAACTCGACGAGGCAGTGGACGATGCTTTGCGGGTGGATGACGGCGTCGCACTGGTCGGCGCGGAGGCCGAAGAGCTGCTGGGCTTCGATGAGTTCGAGGCCTTTGTTGGCGAGTGTGGCGGAGTCCACGGTGATCTTGGGGCCCATCGACCAGTTTGGATGTTTGAGCGCGTCGGCGGGCGTGACGTGGGCGAGTCGCTCGGCGGGGAAATCGCGGAAGGCACCGCCGGAGGCCGTGAGGATGATGCGGGAAACGCCGGCGGACGGGTGGCCTTCGACGCACTGGAAGACGGCGTTGTGCTCGCTGTCCACGGGCAGGAGTTTCACGCCGCGCTGGCGGGCGGCGGCCATGACGAATTTGCCGGCGAGGACGAGGATTTCCTTGGAGGCGAGCGCTAGGGTTTTGCCGGCGTCGATGGCGGTGAGGGCGGGTTGGAGGCCGGTGGTGCCGACGACGGCGACGAGGACGGTATCCGCTTCGGGGAGACGGGCGAGTTCGGTCAGGCCGGTGAGTCCGCCGACGAGATGGGTGCCGGGGGCGAAGGCGCCGGAGGATTTGGCGGCCGTGTAGGCGTCGTTGTCGAAGAGGCCGACGTGGGGGACGCGGAACTCGGCGGCGATGGTGGCGAGTTTTTGCCAGTTGGAGCGCGCGGCGATGGCGACGAGTTCGAGTTTGTTCGGGTGCGCGGCGATGACGCGGAGCGTGTTTTCGCCGATGGAGCCGGTGGCGCCGAG
>CAMLSH010000255.1 GCA_946482625.1 uncultured Opitutaceae bacterium | reverse complement strand
CATTGGTCATTGGTCATTGGTCATTGGTCATTGGTCATTGGTCATTGGTCATTGCGCGCGAAGCGCGCTCTACCGTACCGCCGCCCCTCCGATACCGTAGTTCCCACACTAAAATCTCCGGCGCGCACCTGCTAACGTGGTTCCTCCACTCAACTCGAAAGAAGAACCGCCACCCAACCGCAGCCCTCATCCTCGCTCCTCCCATGTGTACCGCCTGCCGCTCCCTCGACACGTCCAAAATCGACGCCCTCGGCTCCCGTCTTCTCCAAGTCATCAACGACGGCGCCCTCGCCCTCATGATCTCCATCGGCCACCGTGCCGGAATTTTCGATACGATGGCCGCGCTTCCACCCGCGACTTCGCACCAGATCGCCGCCACCGCCAAGCTCAACGAGCGCTACGTCCGCGAATGGCTCGGCTGCCTCCTCGCCGCCAAGCTCATCGAGCACGACTCCGAGAAAAATACCTGGCACCTTCCCGCCGAACACGCCGCGCTTCTCACCCGGGCCGCCGCGCCCAACAACTTCGCCGCGTTCACCCAGTACATCTCCGTACTCGGATCGGTGGAGGACAAAATCCTACGCTGCTTCCGCGAAGGCGGCGGCGTTCCCTACTCGCAGTTCACCCGCTTCCACGAAGTCATGGCCGAGGACAGCGGGCAGACCGTCGTCGCCGCGCTCTTCGATCACATCCTCCCGCTGGTCCCCGGCATCATGGATAAACTCGACGCCGGCATCTCCGTCCTCGATCTCGGCTGCGGACGCGGCATCGCGCTCCGTCACCTCGCCGCCCGGTATCCGAAAAGCCGTTTCACCGGCATCGACTTCTCGGCCGACGCCATCGGCTGGGCCACCGAACAGGCCGCCCAGGAAAACCTGCCCAACCTCCGCTACGAAGTCGGCGACGCCGCCCGCCTCGACCGCAAAAACGCCTTCGACCTCATCACCACCTTCGACGCCATTCACGATCAGGCGCATCCCGATCTCGTCCTCCACGCCATCGCCCGGGCGCTCAAGCCCGACGGCACCTACCTCATGCAGGACATCCGCGCGTCGTCGCGCCCGCACGAAAACGTCGATCACCCCGCCGGGGTGTTGCTCTACGCGATCTCGACCTTCCACTGCATGACAGTGTCGCTCGCTGAAGGAGGCATGGGCCTCGGCACGATGTGGGGCCGCCAGCTCGCGGAGAAAATGCTCAACGACGCCGGCTTCAAATCCATCCGCGTCGAGCAACTCGCGCACGATTTCCAAAACGAATATTACATCGTCCGCCTCGCCGCCTGACCGCGACTCCGCCCCGTCCTCCGATCTCCTTTTTGTGTGTTGCCGGCTCCGACGCGCACCGTTCAGGTCCAACGGTGCGCGTTCGTCCACCTCATCGTCTCCACGGAGAATTCATCCGGCCGTCAACCGCGCGGCCCGCATCCAATCCCCGCGCATGAGCACGCTGTTTACGCGACGCCGTTTTCTCCTCACCGCCCTGGGTGCGGGCGCCGCCGCAGGATCGGTCGCCGCGTACACGCGCTGGTTTGAGCCGCAACACCTCCGGCTCTCTCAACACACCGTCACGACCAGCCGCGAACCCGCGGATCGACCGCTACGCCTGCTGCATCTCTCCGACCTGCACGCGTCGCGTGAAATCCCGCTCGACTACCTCGCCCGCGCCATCGCACAGGGCATCGCCCTCAAACCCGACGTGATTTGCGTGACCGGCGACTTCGTGACCCGCTGCGAAGAAATTCCCGCCGGATACGCCGACGTACTGCGCGCGCTGCCTGCGGTTGCGCCGACGTTCGCCACGCTCGGCAATCACGACGGCGGGGCATGGAGCGCCCGTTACGGTGGAGCCTCCACCAGCGCAGATGTGCGCGCCGTGCTCGCTGCCGCCGGCATTCCTTGTCTGCACAATCACGCGATCGATCTCACGCTGCACGATCGCCGTATCCAACTCGTGGGGCTCGGCGATTTATGGTGCAACGACTGCCTTCCTCGCAGCGCCTTCGCGCCCCTGCTCAATGCTGAACGCCACACCCGCGTCGTCCTCAGCCACAATCCCGACAGCAAGTCCGCGCTGCTTGCACACGAGTGGGATCTCCTCTTGAGCGGACACACCCACGGCGGCCAGATCGGCATTCCCTTCCTCGCACGCCGCTTTGCGCCCGTTCGAGACAAGCGCTTCATCAGCGGCCTGCATCGTTGGGAAAACCGCTGGCTCCACGTGAGCAAAGGCGTCGGTTGTCTTTTCGGCGTCCGCTTCAATTGCCGCCCTGAGATCTCTCTGCTGACCCTCGCCTGAGCATTCGTCGCCCGACGCCGAAACCCGACGCGAGGTTACAGCCGGCGCAAAAATAAAGGCGCCGGCTTTTTTGCGTCCGTTGAAACCGCGCCGCGAAACCCCGCGTCTCGCCGGGAGTAACCGCCCTCACTCCCATGACTCACTCGCTCATCCACAAAATCCTCGGCCTCGCGCTGCTCGCGGGCGTCGCGCTCGCTCTCACCAACACCTCCCACGCCGCCGAGCGCTCCCGCTCCCGCTCCGGCAGCTACACCACCGGCTCCGGAAAATCCGGCACCTTCCAAGGCTCCACCACCCGCGGAAACGGCACGCGCGAACGCGAAGCCTCCCGCACCAATCAAGACGGCGCCACCGCCACCCGCTCCTCCTCGCGCACGTGGGACAAAGAAACCGCCACCGGCACCACCTCCGCCACCGCTACTCGCATCGACGGCAAAACCGCCACGCGCGAGGGCACGGTCACAAAGACGGGTGACAAAACCTATTCCAGCGAAGGCACCGCCACTGGCTTCAACGGCCGCACCGGTACCTACAACTCCACTACAACCAAGACCGACAGCGGTCGCACGACCACAGCCACCATCACGGGCGAGAACGGCAAACAAGCCACCGCCACCAACGCCACGACCCACAACGGCAACGGTCTCACCACGCGCACCTCCACCGTCACCGGCCCCGCCGGCAAAACCACCGAGCGCGAACTCTCCCGTCAGGTTAACGCCGACGGCACCGGTACGCGCACCGTCGAGATCACCAAACCCGACGGCACCATCGAGACCCGCACTCAGACCTTCACGCTCGCGAAGGAACCCGCGCCCACGCCCTGAGTCCCAATTTCCGACGCGCATCCTGCGTCTGACCACCGCACCCGCCGCCCGGCCTTGCACCGGCGGCGGTTTAATTTTTCTCCACGTCAGCCGCAATGCGCGTTCAATGCTCCGAGGTAGGGCGCATTATCCCTAACGCGTCCGACCCTCGGAAACCACACACACCGACGCGCCGCGTCGTGCTCACATCCGGCTCCACACGCGTCCATAATTTCCCGGGATCGTCAGCCACCGCTCCGTCAACGCAGCCACGCCGTTCACATGATCCTCGAGGCGGTGATGCAGCTGCTCCTCATAATCTCCGCTCATAGGAAACCAGAACGGCACGGTCTGCTCCGTATCCGAAAAGTTGAGCGCCACCAGGCTGAAGCGTTCTCCTTCGTAACGAGAAAACAGCAGCAGCCCTCGCGACTGGTAACGCGCCCAGTCGTTGTAGAAGTAATGCGCCCCGTTCCGAAACTCCGACGCCCCGCGCCGCAGCGCGAGCAGCCGCCGAACGAGGCCCGCTGTACTCCGGCCGATTTCGTCATAAAAATAGTCCCAGCGCACCGGCCGCAGCATCATCACGCGGCCGAGCCCTGAATCGGGCACGAAATAATTTTCCGCGAATTCCTGCCCTTGCCAGAGCATCGGCAGCCCTTGCGCCAGCAGCACGCCGATCAAGTAAGGTTGCACGCGAAACCACTGCGCGCGGTCGCCCTCGCGAAACAATTCGTTGTCGCGCCCGATCGTGCCGAAATTCGCCACGAAACGGGAGTGATCGTGGTTCTCGATGTACTGGAGCGCCGCCTTGGGGATCGTTTCGCCATTGGTCGTCACGCTCGTCGGGTACCCTGCTAGCCCGAGCGAAAACCCAAGCGCCGTCAGCGCGTCGCGATTGCCCGTCGCCGCCCACTTCGCCGCGCCGAGCGTTCCGTTCTGCCACGTGCAATTGCTGTAGGTTTTCTCCAACGCCTCCTCCGGCGCTTCGAGCTGTTCCGCGCACTGGATCAATCGCAGCGGTTCACCGGGTCCTCCGTCAAACCGCAGCCACGGCCCGCCGCCGCCGATCTTCGCCTTCAAGGTCTGGTACGCCGTGTAGGTGAGCTTCGCGTAGCCCACGCCCATCGGGCCGTCCCAGTAGTTCGGCACACAATCGTAGCGGAAGCCGTCGAGGTGATACACGTCCAGCCAGTGCTCGTTCACCGTGTAGAAAAAATCCCGCGTGAACGTCTTCGCGAAGTCCGTGCTCTCGCCGAAAAGGTCCTTCGCGAAGCCGCCTAGAAAAGGATTCTCGTTGTACCGCAGCCGCCGATACACGTCGCAATAAGGAAACTCCGCGCCGGTGTGGCCGTAAACCGCATCGAGGATCACCGCCAGCCCCCGCTGGTGCGCCGCATCCACGAACCGCTGGAAATCCCGTCGCTTGCCGAAACGTTCATCGACGCCGAAATACCCGATCGGCAGGAAGCCCCAATCCACCGTCATTGCCACGTTCGAAACCGGCATGATCTCCAGGCAGTTCACGCCGAGATCGGCGAGATAACCGAGCCGGTCGATCGCTTCGTCGAGATCGGTGGCAAACTCCGCGAGCATCAGCTCGTACAGCACGAGGTCATTGAGTTTCGGCGTGCGCCACGCCGCCTCCTGCGCGCTCCACGCGTACGGCACATACCCGAGCGTGAACGCCGAGAGTTTGCCCACGCCAAACTCACGCGCGCACGGATCCACGATCCAATCGAGATCGCCCACGTTGGGGTTGCGCAGAAAGTAACGGTAGATGTACCGGCCCGGCGTTCCCCACGCCGAACCCGGTGGAGGCGGCGTCGCCGCGATGTCCACCGTGCCCGACCAGTAGTCGCCATATTTCGGATCGAGCGAATGCGTCAGCTCGAACATCAGCGGCGGCACGTGCTGCAAAAACTGATCGGTCTCGTGGATGATTTTCACCCACATCCGGTTTCCGTTCGCAGCCGAGACCCAGGGCAAGAGCAGCCCGAAGTCGACAACACCCGGCACGCGTTCATGCGCGCCCAGCCTGGCGAGTGGCAAGAGTTCCATGATGGTTCCTTTCCCGACAAAGTGACCCGACGTTACGCGACGATTGACGCGTACGCTCCGCCAACACCCCGCACCGGGCAAATCGGCACATGAAACTTTTTCGCAACGGCGCCGACTCCCGAGGTTCGCGGGGAGCGTCCTTTTCTCTTTGCCGCTCGCGGCAACCGCCGGCCAGCACTCCGTAGAGGCGTTCGGCGCATCACAACGTCAGACTGTATTCTGAAGGCCGCGACAAGAGCCCGGGGGGCGTTTCGCAATGAATCGCCTGCCCGCTCCTCGTAGCGTTTTCCGTAACTGCTCGTCCGCAAGCGACATGTCTCCGCGTCGATTCGCGCGGCACGGATAAAGCGGACGCTCTTCTCTGCAGCGCAATGACGCTCTGCACAAAGGGCACCCAACATATGAAAATCGAGACCTCTGAAACGATCGACCTTCTCAATAACCTCATCGAGACCTGCAAAGACGGCTGCGAGGGATTTAAAACCGCCGCGGACGACTCCAAAGACCCCGAACTTCAGGCCATTTTCCGCCGCTACGCCACTCAGCGTGAAACCTTTTCGCGCGAACTCCGCCAGCTCGTCGCTTCGCTGGGGGGCGACGCCGACAAGCACGGCAGCGTGACCGGCGCCATCCATCGCGGCTGGATCAACATCAAGGCTGCCGTCTCCACCAACGAGCCACACGCCGTTCTCGCCGAGGCCGAACGCGGAGAAGACGCCGCCGTCTCCGCCTACCGCGACGCGAGCGAACAGATCTACGAGCC
>CAMLSH010000254.1 GCA_946482625.1 uncultured Opitutaceae bacterium | reverse complement strand
TACGAGGGCCGCAGCGGACGTCCCTACAGCTTCATCTTCGGGAGCGATCTCAATGGCGACTCGGCGGATTACTCGAACGACCTCTTCTACGTGCCGACCGGTCGCTCCGACCCGGCGATCCGCTGGAGCAGTCCCGAACAGGCCGAGGCATTTTTCAGTTACCTCGACTCCAATCCGAAACTAGCGCGCTTCGCGGGGCAGGTCGTCCCGCGCAACAGCGAACGCAGTCCCTTCGTCCACCAGTTCGACCTCAAGCTCACCCAGGAGATTTCCGTCTGGCGTGGCATTCAGGCCGAGTTGTTCACCACCGTCACCAATCTCGGCAATCTGCTCAACCCGCGCTGGGGCCGCATCGAACAAGTCAGTTTCCCTTTCGGCCTGATCGTCGCGAATGCAAGCTACGATCCGGTGGCCAACCAATACGTCTACCGTTACACAGCCCCGCGCACACCCACGCTGCAACCAGGTCTCTCACGCTGGCAGATCCAAGGAGGCGTTCGTCTTAAATTTTAGCCGCCCTGCGTCACCACGACGCACGCCACCCGGGGCGATTTCCTGCATTTACACACCAAAGGCCATTTGTTTTGGTCGCGGTTTCTTCCCTTTCCACGCCTCCGCGCAAAACCCGCTCCGTTCATGTCTACCTCCGCCCCCCTCGATCCTCATTCTCCCGGCAACGCTCCGACCGGCGACACGCCCGTTGCGCCCAATTTCGAGGAAACGCTGCGCAAGTTCTGGGCGAAAAACTCCAAAGTCATCCTCCTCGCCTGCGCCACCGTCTTCGTGGTGATCATCGCCAAGGGCGGTCTCGAATACTTCCGTACCCAAAAAGAAAAAGAAATCGGCGCCGCTTATGCCGCTGCCTCTACGAGCGAAAAGTTAAAGAGTTTCGCCTCGCAGCACCCCGACCACCTCCTCGGTGCCGCCGCGACCCTCCGCCTGGCGGACGAAGCATATTCAGCCGGCAAATACGCCGAAGCAGCCGCCGGCTATCAAAAAGCCGCCGCCGTTTTCAAAACCGGCCCGTTCGGCGGTCGCGCACTCCTCGGCGCAGCCATTTCCAAAGTACTCGGCGGCCAGACCCCCGACGGCGAAGCGCAACTGAAGAAGCTCACTGACGACGCCACCCAGCCCAAGGTCACCCGCGCCGAAGCCGCTTATCACCTTGGCACCATCGCCATGGACGCAGGCCGGACCGACGACGCCGTGAAATACTTCGATCTGGTCGGCACGCTCGATCCACTGGGAAACTGGAGCCGCCGCTCTATGATGCATCGCTCCTCCCTTCCCGCCGCTGCATCGGCCAACTCCCTCGTCCCGACAACGGTGACCCCGTGATGGGATCGTAAAAATGGTCGGGGCGATAGGATTCGAACCTACGACCTCCTGGTCCCAAACCAGGCGCTCTACCAGGCTAAGCTACACCCCGAAAACCGTGTGAAAGCACCGACCTTCGACCTCCCTGTCAACGTATTCCCAGAAAAACTCCAGCCCGCTTGCGGGTGAACACTTTGGTTTACTCTCTGCTTGCTACGCCCTCCCTTTCACCCTAACCGTCGAAACCTCAAATCTTCCCACATTCAATGGACACTATTTCTCGCGAAAACAACAGCTTCCTGCCTCTCGCAGGAGTGATCGCCGGCGCTCTCGCGCTCCTGCTCGCCATCGTCGCGCTGTTTAAGCTCAGCGCTTCCGGCAAGGAGATCGCCGCTCTCAAGGAAGACATCAACTCGCGTATCATGTCCATGGAGTCGCAGGTGAGCGGCGCCGCCTCCACTGCTGAAAGCGTGCGCGGTTCCGTCAACCGTCTCAGCAGCGACACCCAGACCGCCTTCCAGAGCGTCGCCAACGAAATCGGCTCGGTCCGCGCTGACATCGCGAAGCTTCAGGAATCCCTAACCAAGCCCAAGGCCGCCGCTGCCACGGGCGGTTCCGCCAAAACACCCGCCGTCGCTGGCCCCGATGAGTACATCGTGAAAACAGGCGACGTCTCCGGCGCAAAGATCGCGCGTGATAACGGCGTTAGTCTCGCGGACCTGATGGCCGTGAATCCCGGCGTCAACTGGACCCGACTCAAAGTCGGCGACAAATTGAAGCTCCCCCGGAAATAACCCCTCTTCGCTTTTCGTTTTTCCAAAACCTCCCGACGCCACGCGCCGGGAGGTTTTTTTTGCTCCCCGCTAGCCACCCTCCACCCGCTCGCTCTCATGTCAGATTCGCCCGCCCCCGCCCGCTGGGAAAAACTCGGAGAAACCGTCATCGCGCCCACGCGTATTTTCGATCTCTGCAGCATCCGCTACCGGCATCCCCAACGTGAAACCGAGCGCGATTTCTACGTCATCAACTCCCGCGACTGGGTTAACGTGATCGCCCTCACGGCCGACCATCACCTCGTGCTCGTCAACCAGTTCCGCTACGGCATCGATGCGCTCTCGTGGGAGGTGCCCGGCGGCATCATCGACGCTCCGGAAGATCCCGTCGCGGCCGGGGTCCGCGAACTTCGTGAGGAAACCGGCTTCACCGGCCGCAAGGCGCGTCTCATCGGTCATATCCACCCCAATCCCGCCATCCTGAACAATCGTTGCCACTTTGTGCTGGTCGAAGACTGCACCCGAGAATCCGACCTCGAGTGGGATCTCGATGAAGAAATCGAGATTGCCACGCTTCCGGTCGATGAGGTTTTCGCAAAAGCATTGGCCGGCATGATCACGCACAGCCTCGCACTCAACGCCTTGTTCTTTTTTTCCCCAATCTGGGCATCGTTGAAGAAATCGTGATTTCTGCGCGCCGTTTGACTTGGCGAATAGCGTGCCGTTAGGTCCCTAACTAATTTTCAACAGTGACGACCGCTACCCTTCCCATCCCACTTTTCGGCAACAGCCCGGAAATTTTTGGTTCCCTCTCAGACACACGCCTCCCCGAGGCCTTGGAGGGCGAAATCCGCAAAATCTACCAACGCAGTCCGCTCTACACGCGTCGTTTCGCGCTCCACACGGAGCCTCTTCACTGGGCCTGTTATCGCGAGATCCCCGCGCTCTCGAAAAAGGACATCGTTGAGCATGGTCACACCGCCTTTTTCGCCGACTACTCGGAGATCGAACGCGGCCTTCAGGAAAAGCGGTTCGAATACGAATCCACCTCCGGGACCACCTCCGGACCGATGACGGTCATCATGGAGGATGGCTGGTGGAATGCCCAAACCGTCCGCGCTTACCGCGCGCATCCGTTATTGGCTCAGTTTGCGGACCGACCCTACCGCAAGTGCATCCTCGCCCCCGTTGGTTGCTCCAGCAATCTCTGCCCCTACGAGGATCATCCGTTTCCGCACCGCTATTTCGACGGCACGGTTTATCTAAACCTCACGAGCGACCCGTTCGTGTTTCCCGAAGCTGAGTGGGATCGCATCCTCCTCGAACTTCAAGCGGTGCAACCCGAGGTCCTCGAAGGCGAGCCTATCTACCTGTCGCTTCTCGCCCGCGCCGCTCTCAAGCGACACGTGCGCCTGTCCAACCTGAAAGCCGTTATCCTCACCTACGGTAAGGCCAGCCTCCAACACAGCCGTCGCATCGCGGAAGCCTTCCCCGCGCCGCAAGTCGATCTCTACGGATCCACCGAAGCCGGCTACCTGTTCGTGGGCACCGCATTCCAAGACGACTCCCGGGTGATCGATTCCAACGCGTTCGTCGAACTCGTCCCGTATCGAGGACTTGACGACGTTTTCCAGATCCTCGTCACCACCCGCGATCGCGAAGCCATGCCGCTGCTGCGCTATCACACGGGCGACATCGTTCGCCGACTCCCGTCCGGATTCCGGCTCCTCGGCCGGGAACGCGATCTCTATTTCCGTCCCGACGGCAGCATCGTCTCGCCCTCCGAAGTCGATGCCGCCCTGCCGGACGATTTCAGCTGTTGGCATTACAGCCTCATCCAGACAGCGGATAATCGCTGGGACTTCCACTACGTCGCCGACCATGTCGCTCCGAAATCCGTCGCCAATTCCCTCGCTGCGATGCTCGGCGCGGGCGTGCGCGTAAACGCATTTCGTCGCCGGTTTATCGCCCCGGCGGCCAGCGGGAAATTCGCCCTACTGAAACCGCTCGCCCACTAAACGGCTGGCAGAGAACCGGCTTTGCGGAACCGCTCTACACTAAACGCGCGTCGCTTTCGCCGCCTGCACGCGCCGGCGGAAAAGCCACACACCGACGCATCCGCCGAGAAGCAAAGCTCCATACGTCGAAGGCTCCGGCACCGGCCGGGCGATCCGGCCGTTGAACGACAATAAGTCGATGCCGCCGCCGGTCTGATCCGTGGTGCCCGTTGGATAATAGGTCGCATTCCGCCAATCGGCCAGATTGCTGACATTCCCGGTCACGTCAGAGCCCATGATCGAATATCCGTAAATCGTAGTGCCCGCCGCGATACCCAGATCGGCAAAGCTGATAAACGCTCCCGCGAGCCCCTGCGTCCCGGTCTCGATGGCCTCATCCAGCGTCGACAGGTTGTCTCCATTGTTAAACCGGAGAATCGTATAATTCAGGCTGTCCTGCACCCCAGCCGCCGAGGAATCCCAGTCGAGATTGTTGCCATAGCTCGACGCTTCGAGCGTGACCGCATTCCCGGCGTACGTCGTCGGAGCGAATACTCCTTGGAGTGAACCCCAATCCGTGAACACCGCGATCTTCACGCTGTCGTGCTCTCCAAGAAGACCTCGATCAAAAATCGTGAGCCCCTCGCCCGCGCCCACAGTCGTGGCGCCAAAATAAAAATCCAGCCGTTCGATGTTACCGGCATTTTTCCGCGTGGGATCAGCGCTGTTCGAGAATAGGTTGTCGCCGCCCATGATCGCGTTGTTGCCCAAAAGCACATCGGCCAGATCATTCTCGTACGATCCCATCACGCGATCCGTGCTGTTGTGCTGAGTATTCCACACGGAGCTGCGGTTACTATTATCGGCGCCAGACTGGCCCGATGTTCCGTCGCCGCTCGAATCTAGGTTGCGCCTGATATAGACCCCCGTCGCCGTGAGCCTTAAATCGTAGGAGGTGGCAGCCGTTGAGAACCCGGTGATAGCGTACGTCTTGTTCTGATAATGGATGCCGTCCACCGACGTGTCGGGTCCATTTGAATCCCAGATTGACCAATCCGTGATCGCCGTCTGCGCCTGCGTCGCAGGCAACCACGAGCCAATAGCCAACACGCACAGCGAATAAACGGCGGCTCGGGACATCAACGGGCTTTTGTACACAACTTGCAACTTAGGGGTTTTACCTGACCGCACAAGGGGAAATCCCCATGGGCGGGTTCATGCGATCAGGACACATCGAAACCAAGACGGAAAACTTGAGCGCTCCCCGCACCTACTCAAAAAGGTTAGTCTCGCTAATATCAGACTATAAACAACCGCCCGCTGGTCGAAGGCCTTTACTTGCTCTCACCAGTCGGGTTACCAACGCACTGCCCGCGGGCTCTTTTGGTTCAGCGGGAAACTGACATGCACCCCTCCGCATCGCGATGACACTCATCGGCAACCTCTTCCGTTCGTCCATCGGGCGTAAATTCCTCATGGCCATCACCGGCCTTATCTTGATCGGTTTTGTGACCGGCCATCTGGTGGGCAACCTCCAGATCTTCGCTCACCCCGATAAGATCAATGGCTACGCGCATTTCCTGCAAAGCCTCGGCCCCGCTCTCTGGGCTGTCCGTCTGGGCCTTCTCGCCTGCGTCGCCATCCACATTTGGGCCGCCGTCGTGCTCACCTTGGAAAACAAAACCGCTCGCGGGCCTAGCAGCTACGGCGTCTCCAAGTGGCTCCAAGCCGCCTGGGCGTCCCGCTACATGCGTCTCAGCGGCATCGTGGTGCTCGCCTTCATCGTTTACCACCTCGCCCACTTCACCCTCGGCGCAAACTGGGCCGAAGGCGCCAACTTCAAAAC
>CAMLSH010000253.1 GCA_946482625.1 uncultured Opitutaceae bacterium | reverse complement strand
CGACGACGTCGTCGCGGCGGCGGACCATGTCGTTCCACCAGCAGTCGCGGATGTTCTTTTTGAGCTCCACGCCGAGGGGGCCGTAGTCGAAGAAGCCGTTGAAGCCGCCGTAGATTTCGGAGGATTGGAAAATGAAACCGCGGCGTTTGCAGAGCGCGACGATGGTTTCCATGGAGACTTCGGCGGAGGGCGCGGGCGTGGACATAAGGCGGCAGAACTAGCCAAACGCGCGCGCGCGGGTCAATGCGGCGATTGCTTGGGCAGGCGGCGTTGGTGCAGGCGAGACTGAAGGAGAAACGGCGGATACGGACTGGCGGGTGGATTCGCAGTTGCCAGCTGGGAGAGGCGAAGGCATCGCGTTTTACCCCTTATGAAAATGTTTACCGCGTTCCGTGCGGTCGGGCTGGCGGGCCTGATCGTGACGTTGTCGGTTTCCCGCTTGGTTGCGCAGGATGTCACGGTGTCGGACCCGGCGTGGTTCGAGCCGGAAGCTGCGGAGGCGGATGTGCTGCCTCAGTTTAAGAAGAAGCCCAAGCCCGACTATCCGGATAAATTGGAGAAGGAACAGCCGGGCTACGTGCTCGTGACGCGTTACGTCGCAGAAGACGGAAAGGTGACCCGGATGTACGATTGGGCGTCCCACCCGTATTTTAAGGATGGTTACGCTTGGGAGGGAGGCGTGAAGTACACGCCCGCGGCGAAGGACGGGAGTCCGGTGGGGGCGGTCATCTGGTACTCGATCATCTTTAATCCGAAGAAGGCGTCGTTGAAGGGCGACGATGCGGAACCGCGGCTGCTCGCGGTGGCGCCCGCGTTGGTGCCGAAGGAAAAACTCACGAAGGTGCCTGGCGTGATGGAAAGCCGGTTGAGCGTGTGGGCGAAAGTGAAGATCGACGCGGCGGGCGTGCCGACCGTGACCGGTTTCGACAACCCGGCGCACGAAGATTTCCGCGAGGCTATCGAGCGTACATTGCCCGCGTGGAAATTTGCACCGGCTCGCAAAGGCGGGATCGCCGTCGAGTCGGAGATCCCGGTGGCATTTGTCGTCATGCGGACGCCGAAGTGGAATCCGGTTGGCCCCAGAGCGGACAAGCCGCCGGAGGCCATTTCGCGAGCCAGACCGAACTTCCCGGTGTCGCTGCGGAGAAGCCGGCAAGCCGGCGAAGTGCTGCTGGCGTTCACGGTGGATAAAACCGGCGCAGTGAAGGACGTGGTGGTTGTGCGTTCCGACCATCCAGACTTCAATGACCCTGCGATCGAAGCCGTGATGAAGTGGAAATTCAAGCCGGCGACGGCGCAGGGAAAGCCGTTGGAAACCAAGATGCGCCTGCCGATCGTCTTTAATCTGAATAACTCCACCGGAAGCCGGGGCGCGGTGCAGGTGGAGGAGCCTTCGGCCAAATCGCAGGCGAAGATGCCCGAACATTTGCGCTACGATGTCGGGCCCAAGCCGAAGGGCATTTTGTATCCAGCTTATCCTTTCGAGCTGTTGATCGCGAAAGTCAGCGGAAAGGTGGAGTTGGCGTTTCTGGTCGCGGAGGATGGAAGCGTGAGCGATGTGAAAGTGCTCAGCGCGGACCGGCCGGAGTTTGGCGAAGCGTTTTCGGCAGCGGTGGTGGCGTTTCAGTTCGTCCCGGCGATGAAGGACGGGAAACCCACGAAGGCGGTCTTGCGCATGGAGCATCAGTTCGACGCGGGTGGATGGACCGGGCGGCCGTCATCGGACGATCTCGCGATGGCGGCGCTGGTGCGTAAACACCCTGAACGCGTGACGGAGGCGACCGCGCTCGACTCTCCGGTGCGGCCGATCTCGCAGCGCTCGCCTGTTTATCCGGCGACCGCGAAAGCGGATAGCGGCGAAGCGTTGATCGAGGTCATCATCGACAAGGATGGCCGGGCGCGCCTGCCGAAAATCGTCAGCGCGACGGAGCCGGCGCTGGGTTATGCGGCAGCACAGGCGGCTGGGGAGTGGCGCTTTGAGGAGCCCAAGTCCGGCGGAAAGGCGGTCGTGGCGCGTGTGCGCGTGCCGTTTAAATTTGGGTCGGCGAAGAAAGCGGCGAACACGTCGGAAGCTCCCGCTACGCCGCCGTCGTCGTGAGGGCGCGTCTGCCGTTCCGCTCCGGTCGTTCGGCGAGTGGAGTGGCGGGGGGCGGATCTGCTTCGCGGAGGGAGCGAGCGCGTTTTTATCCTATTTACGCGCGAATCCGCGACTCAACTACCGGGCCGGTATCGCAAACCGAGCCCGGCTCAGTCGTTGTCCGCGGACTTTTTCTTTTCCTTCTTGGGCGCTTTGGGCTCGGGGAAAATCTCGGTGACTTCCATGCGGGTGTGAACCGGCTGGCCGTCTTTTTCGCCCGGTTCGAACTTCGCTTTTTCGTAAGCGGCGTAGGCGGGTTCGACCATGTCGGGTTCGTTGAACTTGACGATGCTGATCTCGGTGACGGCGCCCTCGGAGGTGACGACGAAGCGGAGCGTGATCTCTCCGGGCGTCTCGCGGCGTTTCAGCGAGGAAGGAAAGTCGGGTTTGATGCGGCGCTTGGGCGTCGGGGCTTTGTCTACGACGGAGAGGTCGTACACGGGATTCGGGGCGGAAGGCGCGGGCTGGGCGTCGAGGGGGGCAGGGCTGCCGATGGCACACAGTCCGAGCAGCGTCGGAATCCAAAAACGGGAGAATTTCATGAGGCGATACGTTGACGGTTACTCGCGGCCCCGGACGCCTCCACCAGATGGCGGTCCGAACAAAGCCAGCCGGGGGAACGTACCGGCGCTTTCACGGATGCGGCGAGAAAATTTAATGCTGCGGGGCTGCTCGGAGAAGAGGGCACGTACCGAGTGGAATCGCGACTCGCGAGCGCGTGAAAAATTCGTAGAAATTACGCGCATGTCTCCCGCCGATCCGCACGTTGCCGACCGCATCGACAAATGGCTGTGGTGTGTCCGTTTTTTCAAGACGCGCAGTCTGGCCACGGATGCGTGTCGCGCGGGGAGCGTCGAGGTGGGTGGACACGTGGTGAAACCGTCCCGAGAAGTGCGAGTGGGGGAAATCGTGTCGGTCCGGCAGGGTTTGATGGTGCGGACGTTGTGCGTGCGAGCCCTGCCGGCGGCACGCATGGGAGCGAAGCGGGTGGCGGAGTTTTGCGAGGATCGGACGCCACCGGAGGAGTTCGAAAAAGTGCGCGTGCAGCGCGTCCAGCAAGTGCTCGCGCGGGAAAAGGGCTCGGGCCGGCCGACGAAGCGGGATCGGCGCGCGCTTGACCGGTTGTTTGAGGGCTAAGTTTCTCGATGCTCGCATGAGCACCTCTGTGTTTGCCCGCTTCGAGACCGAACTCGCCGTCCGCCCTGACGACATCGATCTGTACCAGCACGTGCATAGCACGCGTTACCTCGATTACGTGCTGGCGGCGCGCTTTGACCAGATGGATCGTTGTTACGGCATGAGCATGAAGGCGTTTGCGGCGCGCGGCCTCGGGTGGTTCATGAAGGCGGCGAACATCCAGTACCGGCGCCCGCTGGGCATGGGCGATCGGATGATCGTGCGGACCTGGATCACGGAATTTCATCCGGACGGCGTGCGTGTGGGCTTTGAGATCGTGCGCGCGGACAACGGGAAACGCGTGTGCGACGGCCATTGCGATTACACGCTGGTGACGCTGGAGGACGGGCGGGCGACGCCGATCCCCGAGGATGTCCGGGCGAAATATGGGGTTTAGCGCCTCCGGCCGGCTTTCGCCGTCCAGTTGCGGATGTCCAGAATGCCCTTGCTTTCGGGCCTCATTAACTTCTTTGTCCGCGTTCTCGTTAGAGAAAGCGTTAGATGACAGGAACTGGTGAGTCGTCTGGAACCACAAGGTTCAAGTGATGATTTCGAAACCCGATGGTCGGGAACGGACTGGCAGCGGACGGTGGATCTACGAAATCAAACATGAGTAACTCCAAACTCTACGTCGGTAACATGTCCTTCAAGACCTCCGAAGACGAGCTCCGCTCGGCTTTCGGCCAGTTCGGTACCGTCGCAGACGTATACGTCGCCATGGATAAGATGACCGGCCGCCCACGCGGTTTCGCGTTCGTCACCATGGGTTCTGACGAAGAAGCCAAGATCGCTGCTGAAAAGCTCAACGGTGTCGACCTCGGTGGTCGCACGCTCACGGTTAACGAAGCTCGTCCCAAGGAGGAAGGCGCAGGCCGTTCCTTCGGTGGTGGCGGCGGCGGTGGCCGTGGCTTCGGTGGCGGCGGCGGTGGCCGCGGTGGCTTCGGCGGTGGTCGCGGTGGTGACCGTGGCGATCGCGGTGGCTTCGGTGGCGGTCGTGACCGTCGCTAAGTCTAGCCGACAAACCAGTCAGTCTCGTCTCTAAACGAACTGAATTTCCCAAGGACGAAGCCTTCGCTGGCTTCGTCCTTTTTGTTTTTAGAAATAAACGGATTTGCGGCGGGCGCGAAGGCGCGCAGAGGTGAGCAGTGGCTTCGGTTTCGGCACTTGAAAAACATATCGCAGCGCTGCGCGCATGCCGGCGTTGTCCGCGGATGCAGCCGCCGCCGGTGGCGGGAAATCCCGTATCGAGTCGCGTGATGTTGGTCGGGCAGGCACCGGGCGACAAAGAGCCGAAGCTGGCGCGGCCGTTTGCGTGGACGGCGGGAAAAACGCTTTTCGGCTGGTTCAACGCGGCGCTCGGCTGGAGCGAGGTGGAGGCACGCGAGCGGCTTTATTTCGCGGCGGTGTGTCGCTGTTTTCCGGGGAAAAATCCGCGTGGCGGAGATCGTGTGCCCGCGCCGGATGAAATCGCGAACTGCTCATTTTGGATGAAACGCGAGTTCGCGTTAATTGATCCCGCGCTGGTGATTCCGGTTGGCAAACTGGCGATCGCGCAATTTCTGCCGGAGGCGCCGCTGGTGGAGGTCGTGGGGCAGAGCTTTCGCGTGGAGCGCGACGGGCGGGCGTTCGATTTGATTCCGCTGCCGCATCCCTCGGGCGCATCGACGTGGCACCGCACCGAGCCGGGAAAGACGTTGCTCCAGCAATCGCTGACGCTGATCGCGAAGCATCCGGCGATTCGGGAGGCGACGGATGTTTCCGACGGGGTCGATGCGGGGGCGAAACGTCGTGGCGGACGGGCGCTGGAAAAATAAGTTGGCCGAGCGAGGGGCGTTCCGGTCTCTTCGGCCTCCGTGTCTGTCTCCGCTCTTCTCAAATCTCGCATCCGCACGGTCCGCGACTGGCCGAAACCTGGCGTGAATTTTCGCGATGCGACCACGTTGTTCCACGATCCTGAAGCGTTTCGGGCGACCATCGATGCTTTCGCGGAAGACTGCGCGAAGCAGCACATCGACATCATCGCGGCGGTGGACGCGCGTGGGTTTATTCTCGGCGGCGCGCTCGCGTACAAACTCGGCAAGCCGTTCGCGCTCGTGCGCAAAAAGGGAAAGCTGCCGTACAAGACGGTGTCGGAAGACTATCATCTCGAGTACGGCACGGCAGCGGTCGAGATCCACGCCGACGCGTGCAAGGCGGGGGATCGTATTTTGATCGTGGACGACCTGATCGCGACCGGCGGCACGCTGCTGGCGGCGACGAAACTGTTTCGTGTGTTGCACGGAGAAGTGATCGGCGTCGCCGCGGTGATCGATCTGCCCGAGCTGGGCGGATCGGCAAAGCTGCGGGCAGTGGGTCTCAAAGTGCATTCGCTGTGCGAATACACCGAGACGGAGTGAGAGGTTTTCGCCATGGCGTTGACGATCTGGTGCAATGCTCAGTTTTCCGAAGCGGCGACGCGGCTGTTGATCGACGGCACGCGCGGGCACCGGTTGATCCAGACTGCGGGAAGCGCCTCTGTGCTTGCGGCGGGAGGTGAAGACCCGGCGCTCGACACCGCGGAGGTGGCGTTTGGCCAGCCCGATGCGGGCCAGTGCATGCGCAACGCGAAATTGCGGTGGGTCGAAGTCA
>CAMLSH010000252.1 GCA_946482625.1 uncultured Opitutaceae bacterium | reverse complement strand
CTCTCCGGCGGCGAAGCCCAGCGCCTCAAACTCGTCACCGAACTCTCCGCCGGCCTCGCCAGCTACCGCGAACGCAGCCGCGGCCAGCAACCGCACAACCTCTACCTCCTCGAAGAACCCACCATTGGCCTCCACCTGAGTGACTGCGAAAAACTCATCCGCGTCCTCCACTCGCTCGTCGATCAAGGCCACACCGTCGTCGTCATCGAACATCATTTGGATCTCCTCCTCGAAGCCGACTGGATCATCGAACTCGGCCCCGTCGGCGGCCCCGACGGCGGCGACCTCCTGTATCAAGGCCCCTTGGACGGCCTGCTCAAAGTGAAAAACTCCCCGACCGCGCCTTACCTCCGCACCAAACTCAAAGGCCGCACCTGAATCCAATTCGATGGAGGCGCGGTGTCCTCACCGCGCTTTCGCGCCGCGAGCAGAATTGACGCTTAATCCACTCGAAGCTCCCTCGCTTCGGTGCGCAGTTTCCCACTTCGCTCCGACCCTCGGTCTTGGCGTCTTCGCTATTCAACTAACCTCTCAACGGCTTTTCGACCGCGAGAGACTTAAGCCGTCTTCGCCGCCACATCGTGCGCGCGCACCGCGTCCTGCACGATCCGCAGCAGGTCCGTCATCTGCACCGGCTTCAAAAGATAACGATACAACGCCGCTTCGTTCACGCTGCGCAGCAGCATCTCCGGCTTCATGTACCCGGTCACCAGCACGCGCTGCATGTGCGGGTACTCTTCACGACAGCGTACTAGAAAACTCATCCCGTTTCCTCCCGGCATCAGGTGATCGGCCACGACCACCTTGAACGTCTTCTTGCGCAACGCGAACTCCGCCTCGCGTGCCGATGTCGCCGTCACCACATCGAACTGCGTTTCGAGCGCCGCCGAAAACATATCGAGAATCGGCCGCTCATCGTCGACGACCAGAATAGCATCACGCTTCACAGTGGGGTCGGCTGCGCTGGACACAGGTGCTTCGCTCATGGGCCGACAGCGTGTTTTGCGCGCCCCGCATGGCAAACCGAAATCCTGCGGCTTCTTCGTTCAAAAAAAGTTCACATTCCATTCACGCCCACGACCGGCTTTTTGTTTGCCACACGCGAAGTTGCGCCGATTTCTTACCCACTCAGGTATGACGGTCGAAGAACTCCACGCAGCCCTCCGCGACCAGCTGCTTTCCCCCGAAGCCGCCGCCGCTCTCACTGACGCCCAACTTACCGCGCGCAACGCTGCCGGCACCACGCCGCTGCACACCGCCGCGAAGTATGGCGCCCTCCACCTGCTGCCGCCCTCCCTGCTCACGGCGGAAAATCTTCTGGTCAAAAACGACTCCGGCTACACCCCGGTGCACCACGCCGCCTTCGGCGGTTTTCTGAACCAGATCCCCGCCGCTCTTCTCAACGCCGAGATCCTGCTCACCCGCAGTAATTCCGGCTACACCGTCTTCCACGTCGCCGCCGCCCACGGCAACCTCGGCCAGATCCCGCCGGCCCTTGTCACCGCCGACACCGTCCAGATTCGTACCGATCTCGGCAATACGCTCCTCCACGAAGCCGCCGAAAACGGCACGCTCGACCGCTTCCCGCCCGCCTTCATCACCGACGGCCTTCTCATCAAGACCAACGCCTCCGGCGAAACCGTTTTCCACGTCGCCGCTTTCAACGGCAATCTCCGCCAACTCCCGCCTGCACTCATCACCGTCGCCGCCGTACTCGCCACCACCAGCTCCGGCGACACCGTGATCCACGCCGCCGCCATCGCCGGCCGCCTCGAACAGATTCCCACCGCCTACCTCGTCCGCGCCAACCTCACGCTCGCCAGCAAATCGGGATACACCGTCATCCACGCCGCCGCCGAAACCGGCCAACTCGACAAAATCCCGCCCGCCGAGCTCACCGCCGAACTCCTGCTCACGCGCAACGATCACGGCGACACCCCGCTCCACGCCGCCGCCTACGAAGGCCACCTCGATCAGATCCCCCCAGCCCTCCTCACGGCGCAAAACCTCGGCGCGCGCAACTACGACGGCGCCACTCCCATTCGCATCGCCGCCTCCCGCGGTTTCGTTTCCCAGCTTCCGCCTCAACTCCGTCCGAAACCGCCCGGCGCTTTCACGCGTGTCCTCCACAAACTGGGGCTCGTGCGCAGCGCTTGATTGATTCCTCCGCTTCAACCCCTCCAGCCAGTCGTCGTAATGGAAAGTACCGTCAACCCGGCGCACGCCCACACCCTGAAGCCGTGCGCCTCCCTCTGCTGCTGCAAACGCTGCCTGCTGTTTGCCAACTTCGCCATCGCCTCCGCGATGACCATCACGGTCCCCGTCCTCCTTTCCTGGCTCGCCGCCCGCCTCCAACTCGGTCACACCCCCCGCCCCGCCGTCGACGCCCCGACCCAACTCGACGGTTTCGCCGCCTTCGTCCACGACGCTTCCGGCATGCTGTTGCCCGCGATGTTCGGCCTCTTTTTCGCCGCCAGCTCGGTGACGTTTATGTGGGGATTTTTTCTCCCCAAAGCGCATAGCAAACGCGCCTTCTCCCGCCTCGTGATCAGCCTCCTCGCCTTCGCCGCCAGCCTCATGCTCACCTACTGGGACCCCGGCGAGGTGTTCAAGTGGTGGCTGAATTGAGCCAATTTTAAAAAATCAGATCATGAACCATACCTACGAAGACATCTTGATCTCCGGCGTAGAAGCTCGTCTCGCGCAATCGAAGAAAGAATCTCGGTCTTGGTGGTTTAAAAACGTTTGGCACCTGCTGATTACACTAATCCTCATCGGCACGACTTCCGTGATCTGCGTGTACCTTCCCATCAAATATCGAACGGGTTTTCTGTTAGCCATTGTCCCGGCTTTATCTGCTTGGATTGCCATCGGCGCCCTTCGCCCTTGGAGAGTTCGCAACGCGCGATCAGAAGACCGCGTATCGACCTGAACGAAAACGGCGATCGCACTCGGCATAACACACCGTACCCCAGCAACACTGCGGCGTCGCGACGACGGTAATGGGCACCCTCCGGTTTTGCGTCATGGAAGACGCTTAGCAGCCCAACCGTTTGAGAGTGCGAAGTGAGAGCTTTCTCCGCCCTGCGCATAGAGATTCCCCCGCGCATCTTTTGCGTTCCTTTGCGCACCGCCTCTTTTGGCCTTCCCCTTGCTCGGCGGCTTCCTTTGATTGCCCGCCTCCGCGCTCTCGCGCGACAACTCGCAGCCATTCACGTCTCTCCCACGTTTTTCTCCCAACTATGAGCACCTCGATCACATCGGTCATCGCCCGTGAAATCCTCGACTCCCGCGGTAATCCTACCGTCGAAGTCGACGTCAAACTCGCTTCCGGCCACGTCGGCCGCGCCGCCGTTCCCTCCGGCGCCTCCACCGGCGAACACGAAGCCATCGAGCTCCGCGACGGCGACAAAAAGCGCTACCTCGGCAAAGGCGTCAGCAAGGCCGTCGCCAACGTCGGCAAGCTCATCGCCCCCGCCCTCATCGGCCAGGACGCCCTCGACCAGCTCACGATCGACGCCATCCAGCTCAAGCTCGACGGCACCGAGACCAAGTCGAAGCTCGGCGCCAACGCCATCCTCGCCGTCTCCCTCGCCAATGCGAAAGCCGCCGCCGCCGCGTTGAACCAGCCTCTCTTCAAATACCTCGGCGGCCCCAACGCCAAGACCCTCCCCGTCCCGATGGCCAACGTCATCAACGGCGGCGCCCACTCCGACGCTCCCATCGATTTCCAAGAGTTCATGGTCATGCCCCACGGCTTCACCACGTTCTCCGACGGCCTCCAGGCCATCACCGAAATCTTCCACGCCCTGAAGAGCGTATTGAAGAAAAAAGGACTCTCCACAGCCGTCGGTGACGAAGGTGGTTTCGCCCCCAAGCTCGAATCCGCCGAGGCCGCCCTCGACGCCATCTCCGCCGCCGTCAAAGACGCCGGCTACAAGCTCGGCAAAAACATCTTCCTCGCGCTCGATGTTGCCGCCTCGGAATTCTACACCGGCAACGAGACCTACGTCTTCAAGAAGAGCTCGGGCAAGAAGCTCACCGGCGACCAGCTCGTCGAGTTCTACGTCAAGCTCTGCAAAGACTACCCCATCGTCTCCATCGAAGACGGCTGCGCCGAAGGCGACTGGGTTACCTGGAAGAAACTCACCAACGCGCTCGGCGCCACCACGCAGCTCGTCGGCGACGATCTCTTCGTCACCAACACCAAGTTCCTCCAGAAGGGCATCGATACCGGCACCGCCAACTCGATCCTCGTTAAGGTGAACCAGATCGGTTCCCTCACCGAGACCCTCGACGCCGTCCGCCTCGCGCAGACCAACAAGTACACCGCCGTCCTCTCGCACCGCTCCGGCGAGACCGAGGACTCCACCATCGCCGACATCGCCGTCGCGACGAATTGCGGCCAGATCAAGACCGGTTCGCTGAGCCGCACCGATCGTACCGCGAAGTACAACCAACTCCTCCGCATCGAGCAGCTCTTGGGCAAGAACGCCGTCTACGCCGGCCGCAGCGCCCTCCCGCTCTCCCGCCGCTGATCGTCGTAGGGCCGGACCTCGCGTCCGCGCCTTCCGGACAACTGCGTCGCAAAGTTCTCACCTCTCAAAGGCCGGCCGCTCCACGCGCCGGCCTTTTTCACGCCCGCGTTTCGCGGGTGCGGCGAAACATGGCCGGTCCCGCCGGTCACTCCCCACTTCCTCCTTCCGGGTGAAGCAAAAAATAAGTGACTCCGGAACCTCACACGGAGCATGTGGCCGCAAAAAGGCGCAAGAAATCCAAAGGGCATGTAAACCGTGAGAGGCGCCTATAGGCGCCTCGGAGAGTAACGCCGGCAGGACGGCCAATTTTTGCGCCTTTTGTGGCCAAAATTCAGACCCATTCGAGAGGTATCTCAGAAGCAATATCGCAGCTCTCACCTGCCGCCTTCTCCTGCCTGCCATCAGCCACCACCGGCCACCGCTCCTGCTCCCCGCGTCCCAACTTTTCTCAAAATTCCGCTTGTAGTTTACTAAATAGTAAACAATTTCCGCCACATGGGACGCATCAGCGACGCCAAAGAACGCCTTCTCGAAGCCGCACTAGATCTGATCTGGGAGCGCAGCTACGGCACGGTCACGATCGACGCGATCTGCGAGAAAGCCGGCGTGAAGAAAGGCAGTTTCTACTACTTCTTCGAATCCAAGTCCGAACTCGCCGTCGCCGCCCTCGAAGACGATTGGGCCAACGCCGGCCGCGCCAAATGGGACGGCATGTTCTCGCCCTCCGTCGCACCGATCGAACGCATCCGCAGCTTCTTCCAGAACGCCTACGACGCTCAGGTGAAGATCCAAAAAGATCACGGCTGCGTCCTCGGTTGCCCGTGTTTCTCCTTGGGCTCCGAAATCGGCACGCAGGACGAAACCATCCGCGTCAAGGTCCAGGAAATCCTCCAACGCCAGATCCGCTATTTCGAATCCGCCATTCGCGACGCCCAAGCCGATGGTTCGGTGCCGCCTGGCGACGCTGCTTCGAAAGCCAAATGTCTCTTCGCCTTGTTCGAAGGGAGCCTCGCTCAAGCCCGTATTCAGAACGACTTGGAGTTTCTTCGCATCCTTCCTGAAACCGCCTTCACCCTCCTCGGAGCCGTTCGTCCCGTAGCGACAGCTGTGCCCTGACCACGGCTTTTTTTTGCCCACTTTGTTTACTAAATAGTAAACTACTAACAACTCACCGCCAACTCTACCCTCTCATGAACTCGCTCAACACAGCCGACCAACCTTCCGCCGCCCGCAACGCAGTAGCGGGATCACGTTCCCGCCTTCCTCTCCGCTCCGCCGTCATCGCGCTCGCTCTTCTTGGAGCCGGCGGCGCCACCTATTTCACCAGTCGGGCGCTCGCCGCCGATGACGCCGCACCCGATCTGACCGCCGTTCCTCCGGCGCCAAAAGTTACCATCGCCCCGGTTGAGGAACGCGTCGTGATCGATCACC
>CAMLSH010000251.1 GCA_946482625.1 uncultured Opitutaceae bacterium | reverse complement strand
TGCGGCAGGCGATGCAAAGCAAGCGGCAGCAACTCGCGGTGCCGGCGGCGCGGCTCGAGCGGAGTTCGCCGGAGTTTCGCGTGCAGCGGGAATCGCAGCGGCTGCTGGCGTTATGGAAACGATTGCAGGCGGCGAGCCCGGCCTCGGTTTTGAACCGGGGGTTCGCGATCGTGCGCGACGAGCAGGGAAAAACGGTGGTTCGTCGCGCCGACGTGAATACGGATCAGCGGCTCAACGTTTTGTTTGGCGACGGCGAGGTGCGTGTGCGGGCGGAATAGCGCGGCGCAACGTGTCGTTCAGCGGACGGCTGGCAGCAGCTTTAACTCTTCCAGGAAAGCGCGTTCACGTTGCTGGGCTTTCTCTTTCCACTCGGGGAGCTGGGTGGAGAAATTGTGGAGCCCGCCGGGAATGGTGACGAAGTCGCATCGGTTGCCGGTATCGGTGAGCCGCCGGTGCAGGGCCACGGCGTGGGCGTACGGAACGGTGGTGTCGGCATCACCGTGAAACATGAGCACGGGAGGCATTTTCTCTTCGAGATTGTGGAGCGGTGAGCACGCGTCGCCTTGACCGGAGAAACGGTCGCCACGCAGTCCTGAGGTTTTTGACGTGTCGGATGCGGCGCTGAAAAGGATGAGCGCCGCCGGTGGAGCGAGCGGCGCTTCTGCGGCGTCGGAACCGGGCGGCGTTTTCGAGATGGCGGTCCACAGCGCGAGGTGGCCGCCAGCGGAAGAACCGCTGACGACGATGCGCGCGGGGTCGATGCCGAGTTCGTCGGCGTGAGTTTGCACCCAGCGAAGTGCGGCGCGCGCATCGGCAACGCTGGCGGTGGCGTCGGTCTTGAAGCGCTCGCTCGTGCGATAATCTGGCGCGATGCCGACCATGCCCCAGCGAGCGGCTATCCGCGTCCAGCCGGCGGACTGAACGGGCGTACCGCGGATGAAACCGCCGCCGAAGAAATGGATGAGCGCGGGGCGGCGATCGGTTGCGGCCCAGTTTTTGGGTTTCACGACGTGGAGCCGCATCGGCGCGACGTCGCCTTCGCGGTAGAAAAAAATTTCGGCGCCGTCGATCGTCGCGGGCGTGGCGGGTGGTGGCGTGTTTTTCGGAAGCGGGCGAGTGTCGTCGGGAATGGATTCTTGCGCGCCCATGGAGACGGAAAGTGCGAGCGCGGCGAAGAAAAACGCGGGGGATATTGAGCGCATCGAAGGATAAGTCGGCCGGAGCGTTTCGTTTTAGCGAAGCGTGAGCGCGTCGTCGGTGAGCTGAAGAGTATCGGTGCGACCATCGGGGCGGCGGATGGTGAGTTCGCCCGAGGCGGACAGTGTGGTGTCGAGTGCGACGGCGGCGGCGTTGCTGCGCTCGGGCCAGAGAACGGCGAATACGGTGAAACTCTTCGCGGCGGCTTCGCTCGTCGCGGTGAAGTGGACCTGATCGTCCCAGCCGCCGGTGACGTAGCTGCCCATGCCAGCGGCGTATTTGGAATCCACGGACACCGGGAATTTATCCGTGATGTCGGCCAGCCAGCGGACGTCAGGAGCGACGAGGCGCGTGGTGAGCGAAGCGTCGCCTTGTTTGATGAAGGCGGTGTGGGTGGCGTTGTCCCACGAGAGGGATTTTTCGGCATGGAGCAGCCAGGAGAGTTTTCCCGGAGTGGTGAGTTCCACGCGGTCGCGGATGACGAGGTAACGGCGATCAACGAAGACGAGATCGCGGGTCACGCGGCGCACGCGGTTTTTCTCCGACTGCATCGTCTGGTAAGCGACGGTGGCGTCGCCGGTGGTCCAGACGGTTCGCGGCGTATTTTCGAAACGCGTGATGCGGCCGGTGGCGGATTTGTCCTGCGGACGCTGGCCGAGACCGTCGATGAGCAGGGCGTTTTTCGATTTCGTCTGCCAGGTCCACTCCTTGTGGTGCGGCGAGCGGTGGAATTCGCGGTAGGCGGAATTGATCGCGAGGCTCTCGCCATACGCGTTCAGGATGAACGCGTTTTGGTGCGCTTGGCTGTGGCTGAACGAGCCGTAGGGCGACGAGACGAAGGTGATGTGGATGTCGTCCTGCGGCTGGCCGAGAGCGCTGTGGAGAGAAACCCAGCCGACGTCGCTGAAGTGACGTTGCGGCGGCAGTGTGGAAAGCGGGGTGGGCGCGGGCTTCGGTTTTGCGGCGGCGGCGAAATTGCGGACGAGGAGTTCGGTCGCGATCGGGTAAGTGCGATCGAGTGTGCCGAGGCCTTTTTCGAGTGGGCGCGGACGTCGATCGGTGCAGAGCGTCGAGTAGGTGAGCAAGGCGCCGTCGTGCTGAACGCGCGCGAGATGTTCGAGATAGTCGGCGCTGGCGGGCTCGAGGTTGAAGTGGCCGGCATTGGACGCGTCACCGAAGATCGTGTGCCGGTAGGGCTGCACGTTGTAGACGGCGAAGTACGGCGAGTTTTTCCAGAACGGCGACGCGTAGGCCAGCGGGTCCCCGATCGCGAGGAGCGTGTCTTGAAACACCGCATGCTCGAGCGTGCCGCGCCAGTAGGCGGAGCCTTCGGCCCAGCCGCCGTCGTTGCCACCCCACGGACTGAATTGGTCGCGATAAAACACATACGCGAAGCGCCACCACTCGCGGGCTTCCGGAAGATCGTCCCAGAGCGCGAGCCCGGAGAGGCCGGTCATCGCCATGAAGCGTACGGGATGCGAATTGGGATCGGCCTTGATGGAGTTGCGGCGGATTTCTTCGACGCCGCTCTTTTTGATCCAGCGCGCGGAGCGTTCGCCGCGTTCGCGGAAGTGGTCGAGGACGGTTTTCTTTTCCTCGGCCGTGAGGCGTGAGCGCAGTTGATCGTAGACGAGCGGGAGTTTTCGCCAGAGGCGGAAGTGCGCCTCGTCGTTGTAATAGATGTCGGTCGCGCCGACGACGGGGCCGCGTTTCCAGTCGGGCGAGAAATGCCACGCGCACGCGCCAAGGAGGAAGGATTTAGCTTTCTCAAAATAGCGGTCTTCGCCGGTCACCAACCAGATCAGCGTGGCCGCTTCGGCGACGCCGGCGACGAGGCCGCAGGTGTCTTGGGCGGCGCGCCAGAGGTCGGCCCTATCGGAAGTGCGTTTTTTCGGCTCGGGATCGCCGTAGGTCACGGGCTCGGCAGGGAAGGCGAGATTCAAGTAGGTCTTGTCGAAGCCGGCCTTGATTTTGGCGAAAGGCGCGGCGCCGTCACCGGTGAGACAATAAGCGCGAAACTCGTCGAGCCGTCCGGCGGGAACCGCAGTGCGTGGCGGGGCGGGCGGGACGAAGGCGGCGACGTTGGCGACGGTGTTGGCCGCTGGAGAGGCCACTTGAGCGGCAGCTGTGGCCGACGGAACCGTGAGGCATGAGAAGGCGAGGAGAGCGGAGAAATTTTTCATGAGGGCTGTGCGGGGAGAGACCAGTGGTTGATTGTCCATTGGCCGAATTTCGGATGAACGATGGTCCAGTTTTCGGATGAAGCCGTGAGCAGGGACCAAGGCGTCGCTTCGTCGCGGTCGCGGCCGCTCCAGGAAAGCGCGACGAGTACGAGCGGACCGGTGAGTCGCTCGGTGGTGAGCACGGGTGTGGCGTGATACGGCGCGGCGATATGGGTGCGCGGCGTAGCGTCGGTCAAACGTGCGTCCCAACCGGCGGTGGTAAAGCCGGCGAGGCTCTGGAGGACGGTGCCGCGTCCGTCGGGCGACCAGGCGAAAAGCGTCGATGTGTCCGTGGATCGGAGCACGTCAGGCGAGGAGAGCGGAAGGCTGAAGCCGCCGAGTCGGAAGACGGCGGGCTGGCGGGCGTTGATGAGATGGATGTGGAAAAGCCAGCCGGCCCGCCACCAGACGAAGGTTTCGACGCCGGTGTTTATCTGGCCGGTTTTAAAACCGAGATTGTAGCTGTAGCCGATGTGGTCGCGGTCCATCTTGACGGCGATGGTCGAGTGGCGCCCGAAAACGCGGCCGTCATCGAGCTGTTGCGTGAGCGAGCTATCGACCGACCAGTTCGTGGCGAAGTCGCCCTCGGCGAGCGTGAAGCTGACGCCGGTGCGGTAGGCGAGTTTGCTCCATTTCCAAGCGCCGTAACGAAGCTGGGTGTTACCGACCATTGAGCCGGCGTTGAGGATTTCCACGGCGCCGCGCACGCCTCGCACGACGAGACCGGCGGAGGGGATCGGGTGAACGAAGTCGCTGCGTTCGCAGGCGAGTGGTTCTTCCGGCGCGTTCCAGAACGCGTGATCAGGCGGCAGGAGGAGTGGAGAAAGTCCTTTGGCGCACCAGTAGGGCGAGGCCGCGCAGGAGTAGCTTTCGGCGATGGCGTCGAACCGGTCAGTCCATCCAAAGGCGAGGCAGCCTTGTTCCTGGGTGATCAGTTTGCTGGCAAAGAAATCGAGGTTGCGCGTGCAGAGGCGGCGTAGTTGTCCAGCGGGCACGTCGGTGCAGTTCTCGGCGGAGGCGAGGCCGAAGACGGCGAGGGCGTTGAAACGGTACATGATCGAGCGTCCGAACGCCGGATGCTCGCCACTCGCGGCGAAAAAGTGGTGGTAGTCGTTCACGAACTGCCGCGCCCAGTCGCGCCAGCGGGCGGCGCGCGCGGGGTCGTTCCGCCCGTGAAGGCGGGTCCACCAGAGTCCGTAGAAATGAAACGCGTAGGCGTTGTAGTGGTCGAAAGCTTGGTTGATGCCGTCCTCGAACCAACCGCCGCCGCGGTGCATGGTTTCGAGTTGGTTCAAATGCGCGGCGATCACGGCTCGGTCGGTGCGATGCGCGTATCCGTGCTTCCCGAGGAATTCGAGAATGTGCACGGACATGAAGAGGTGGTTGTTGTTAACGATGCCACTGCCGCGGGAGGTGCCGAGCCAAGTGGCGACTTGATCTTTCTCCGCGGTGGTGAGCGGGGTCCACAGGTGGGATGGAGCGATCTGCAACGCGATCGAAAGCAGACCCATCTCGACATGATGCTGGTGATAACTGGCGTCGGGGCCGAAGTAGTGCGGCGAGCGCGGATCGCTGCCGGCGACGAGCGCTTCGAGAAACCATGTGGAGAGCCGCGCGCGCAACGGGATGTCGGCGGGGCGCTCGGCGGCTTGGAGAAAATGGGCGGCGAGAATGAGCGGACGCGTGAACGATTCGAGCCGGTCGGCCTGGGCGTCGTGATCGCTAGCGGGACCGACGATGGGCAGATCGGCGCGGCCCGGGTGCATCAAGGCCGCGAGTGGCTCCAAGAGCCGGCGGGTCTGGTCCAGCCAGTGGGAGTAGGCGGCGGGCAGCGCGGACATGGGACGTCAGGAGATCTGGTCGTAAATTTCGGCGGATACGACGGCCTGCATCGGTTCGCTGGAGATGTAGGCGCGGAGATTTTTCACGCTGAATGCGCCCGCGTCGCGGCGGCGGTCGGTGGTGGGACCGCCGAGGTGGGGAGTGAGCGAGACGTTGGGCAGACCGCGCAGCGGATGATCTTTGAGGAGCGGTTCGTTGAGAAAAACATCGAGGCCGAAGAGAATCTTTCCTTCGCGTGCGACTCGAACGAGCGCGGCTTCGTCGACGACGGCGCCGCGTCCGATGTTTACGAAAACGCCGCCCGGACGAATGAGACGAAGGTGGCGTTCGGTGATGAGATCGACGGTGGCTGGCGTGAGCGGGGCGAGTTCGACGACGATATCGTTTTCGGAAAAGAGCGCTTCGAGGGATGGCGCGGCGCGCACGTTCCATTTCTCCTCCATGGCTGGCGTGAGGTCGGGGGCGAAGACGGAGACGGTGGTGTCGAACGGCGCGAGCAGCCGGAGGAGTTCGCGGGCGACCATCCCGAAACCGTGGATACCGACGCGTCGACCGAAGAGGGAGGCGGTCTCGGTTTCGGAGTCTTTCCACGCACCCTCGCGGTGCATGGCGAGCGCCCAGTGAGTCGCTCGACGGAGTGAGGAGAGGATGTGGAAGAGTGCCCATTCGGCGACGATGCGGCTGATGGAGCCGCCCCAGTTGGTGACGATGAGGC
>CAMLSH010000250.1 GCA_946482625.1 uncultured Opitutaceae bacterium | reverse complement strand
CGCATGGGCATGAGCTTCGGCGGCGACACCAACGCCTACACCTCCTTCGACCACACGACCTACATGCTCGAACTTCCGGATACAAAGACCGAGACGCTCGCCGAGGGCTTCAAGGTCTTCTCCGACTACGCCAGCGGCCTCCTCCTCCTCGAACCCGAACTCAACAAAGAGCGCGGCATCATACTCTCCGAAAAACGCGCCCGCGACTCCGTGGAATTCCGCCAGCTCGTCGCCGAACTCGACTTCGTCATCGGCGACACGCTTCTCCCCAAACGCATGCCCATCGGCGTCGAAGCCGTCATCGAAAAAGCCGCCCGCGACCGCTTCGTCGATTTCTACGACACCTGGTACCGCCCGTCGCGCATGGCCATCGTCGCCGTCGGCGACTTCGATCCCGCCGCCATCGAGAAACAAATCGCCGACACCTTCTCCGCTTTCTCCGCGCGCAGCCCCGCCCGTCCGTCTCCCGACCTTGGAAAAGTCCCCGCCTTCGACGGCGTGCGCACGCTCCACCATCACGAACCCGAAGCCGGCGCCACGACCGTCGCGATCCAGACCGCGACGCCCATCCCGCCCGAGCCCGACACCGCCGCCACCCGTCTCGCCCGCCTCCCCCGCGACCTCGCCGTGTCCATCCTCAACCGCCGCCTCGACATCCTCGCCAAGGAAGAAGGCGCTCCCTTCACCCGCGGCCACGCCGCCGTCAACGACGCCTTCGACCTCTTCCGCAACGCCCTCATCGAGCTCACCTGCAAGCCCACCCAATGGTCCGACGCGCTCGCCGTAGCCGATCAGGAACTACGCCGTGCCCTCGAACACGGCTTCCAACCCGCCGAACTCGCCGAAGCCCGCGCCAATTTCCTCAACGGCCTCGACCAGGCCGCCCGCACCGCGTCCACCCGCCGCTCCGACCAGCTCGCCAGCGAACTCATCTCCGCTCTCACCCAGGACGAGGTCTTCACCACGCCCGCCTCCGACCTTGCCCTCCTGAAACCCGCGCTCGAAAAAATCACCGTCGAGCAATGCGCCGCCGCCCTCCGCGCCGCCTTCGCCGCCCCCGGCCGTTTCGTCAGCGTCATGGGCAATGCCAAGATCGAGCCATCTCCGGCATCCTCATCCACAGCAGCCCCGGTTTCGCCCGACGCCCAAATCCTCGCCGCCTACGAGAAGTCCCGCGCCACACCCGTCGCCGCGCCCGAGGCTATTGCCGACGCCGCCTTCGCCTACACCGACTTCGGTCCCACCGGAAAAATCGCCTCCCACAAACACGTCGATGACCTCGACGTCGATCTCGTCACGTTCGCCAACGATGTCCGTCTCAACCTCAAGAAGACCGACTTCGAAGCGGGTAAAATCCGCCTCAGTATCCGTATCGGCGCCGGTCGCCTCACCGAGCCGAAAGGCCAGCCCGGCCTCGCCTACTTCACCGACAAGGTCTTCACCGCCGGCGGCCTCGGCCAGCACAGCGTCGACGACCTCGAGCGTATCCTCGCCGGCAAGACGATCGGCCTCGATTTCCGCGTCGGCGGCGATGCCTTCCTCTTCAACGCCCTCACCAACCGCGACGACCTCCTCCTCCAGCTCCAGCTCCTCGCCGCCTACCTGACCGATGCCGGCTGGCGTCCTGAATCGATCCGCGTTGCGCACAAAAACTTCGAGCAACTCTACACCCGCCTCGCCCACATCCCCGACGGCCCGCTCCAGCTCGAAGTCCCCCGCCTTCTCGCCAGCGGCGACCCACGCTTCGGCCTTCCGTCCAAAGAACAACTTCTCGCCCGCACGCTCGACGAAGCTCGCGCCTGGGCCACTCCCCAACTCACCGCCGGCCCCGTCGAAATCGCCGTCGTCGGCGACCTCGACACCGACGCCACTTTCGCCGCTGTCGCCCAGACCTTCGGCGCGTTGCCCGCCCGCCAACCGAAACCCGCCTATGAAGCCGAGCGCCAGGCCGCGTTTCCCGAACCCTTCGCCAAAGACTTCACTGTTCCCTCCGAAATTCCGAAAGGCTACGTCGCCTTGTATTGGCCCACCACCGACAGCCGCGACATCCGCACCGTCCGCCGCCTCAGCGTCCTCAGCGAAGTCTTCAGCGACCGCCTCCGCGTGAAAATCCGCGAAGAGCTCGGCGACGCCTACAGCCCGCAAACCAGCAGCGGCCCGAGCGACACCTACCGCAACTACGGCCTCATGACCGCCCTCATCGCCGTCGATCCCGCGAAGGCAAAAATCGTCACCGACGCCACCCTCGAAATTGCCGCCGATCTCGCCACCAATGGCGTCAACGACGACGAACTCGAGCGCGCCAAAAAACCCATCCTCACCAGCCTCCGCGAAGCCGGTCGCAACAACCAGTACTGGCTCTTCTCTGTCCTCGGCAGCGCGCAGGAACAACCTCAGCGCCTCGACTGGCGCCGCAGCATCGACACCGATTTCGCCGCTATCACCAAGCCCGAGATCGACGCCCTCGCGAAACAATACCTCCCCGCAGCCCGCGCCTTCCGCGTCACGTCGCTACCGGTAAAACCGTAGCCCGCCGCTCCCGTTGTAGGCGGGGTGCCCTCACCCCGCGATCCCCACGCGCACTTCAATTCACCATGGCGTAAGCGCCTATGGACTGGTGCCTCGGCACCGCTTCTGCAGGCGAGCCTCGGCTCGCCTTCTCCCGTTGCCGCCACCGGGCGGTTTGCAGGCCTTCCGTTCGCCCTCTTCGAGCGCACGGTTTCCCACCCGCCCGCCTTTAGCGAAATGGCTCGCGTGACGATAACTCCTCCACGGCCCGCCCCTGCGGACCGGCCGCCGCCCTCATGCCCGCGTCATCCAATCCCGCCGATCCCGCGCCACCCGTTGTCTCCCGGGCGACTCATCCGCTTTTTCCGCCGACTCACCATCGCCCCAGCGGCCGCCTTCCCGACTGCCTGAAAGACGCTCCCGGCCAGACCTCCGAGATCTTCGCCGTCTTCCGCGACTCAGACCTCCTCCTCATCTATCTCAACGAAACCGGCTGGCGCCGCATCGACCGCCAGTGTGACCTCGAACTGGATACGTTTACCCTCCCCGACCTCATCGGCGTGAGCGCCGCCGAACGTTTTCAAATCAACATCCTCCCGAGCACGCGCACGCACGGCAGCTGGGAGGGAAACTGCGAATTGCGCGATGCGTGGGGCAGCGCGTTCAACGTCAACCTCCAGCTCTTCACCCGTCAGGACACTTCTCCGCTCAAGACCACCTATCTCTGCTTCGCCGCCACCCCGACCGATCCCGCGATCGCTGAGGGCCACGCCAGCCTCGCAGACCGCGAGTTTCTCCACGCGCTGATGGCGAGCCTGCCCGACAACATCTACTTCAAAGACCGCGCCAGCCGGTATCTCCTCATCAGCCGAGCCAAAGCCCAAAAACACGGCCTCCACGATCCGCGCGAAGCCATTGGCAAAACCGACTTCGACTACTTCACCGCCGAACACGCCACGCCCGCCTTCGAGGACGAACAAAAAATCCTCCGGACAGGCCAGCCCATGATCGAGGCCGAAGAGGAAGAAACCTGGCCCGACGGCCACCGCACCTGGGTCTCCACCACCAAGATGCCGCTGCACGACTCCGAGGGTAACGTCGTCGGCACCTTCGGCATCTCCCGCGACATCACTGCCGCGAAAAAACTCTCCACTGATCGCCGCGAACTCGAGCTCCAGCTCCAGCTCAACAGCAAACTCGAGTCCATCGGCCGCCTCGCCGCCGGCATCGCGCACGAGATCAACACCCCGACCCAATACCTCACCACCAACATCCGTTTTCTCGACGAATCCTTCGCCGTCCTCTCCACCGTCTTCCACGCTCACCGCGCCTTCCGAGACGCCATTGCCTCCTCGCCTTTCGCCTCCGATCCTGCCGTCGCGAGCGCGTTGAAAACTCTCGCACAGGCCGACAGCGACTCCGATCTGCCCTATCTCCTTGGCGAGATTCCCGTCACCTTGAAGCAATCCCTCGAAGGTCTCGACCGAGTCGCCCGCATCGTTCGTTCCCTCAAAGAGTTTTCCCATCCCGGCTCCGCCTCCAAACTCGCCGTCGATCTCAACAAGATCGCCGAAAACGCCATCATCGTCTGCCGCCACGAGTGGAAATACGTCGCCGAGGTCACGACCGACTTCGCCCCCGGCCTGCGCCCCGTGCCCTGCATCGCCGACCAGGTCGGCCAGGTCATCCTCAACCTCATCATCAACGCCGCTCATGCGATCGGCGACACCCTCAAGCCCCGCAACCGCGAACGCGGCCGCATCACCGTCCGTACCCGGAGTACCGATACGCACGCCATCGTCGAGATCCAGGATGACGGCACTGGCATCCCTGACCACGTGCGCGCCCGCCTTTTCGAACCGTTTTTCACCACCAAACCTGTCGGCAAAGGCACCGGCCAGGGGCTCGCCCTTGTCCGGACCATCGTCGAAACCAACCACCGAGGTCTCATCGAACTCGAAACCGAAGTTGGCGTCGGATCAATTTTCCGTCTTGGTTTCCCGTACGACGCCGCGCCTGACTTGGCCCGGGAAGGCGTCGAACTCCCCGCCGGACGCATCGCCCCGCCCTGATCCGCCCACCGCACCCACTATCCTCCGCATCACATGACCAACCGCATCCTCTTCGTCGACGACGACCCTAACATCCTCGCATCCTTCCAACGCGGCTACCGCAAGACCTTCGAGTTCGACACCGCCGCCGGTGGACACGAAGCCATCGCCTGCCACGAAAAACAGGGCCCCTACGCCGTCATCGTCTGCGACATGCGCATGCCCGGCATGGACGGCATCGAGGTACTGGAAGAGTTCCGTCGCCGCGCACCCGATACGATCCGGGTGATGCTCACCGGAAACGCCGACCAGCAAACCGCCGTCGAGGCCGTCAACCGCGGCCAGATTTTCCGCTTCGTCAACAAACCGATCGCCCCCGAGGAACTCGCCCCGATCATCACCGCCGCCCTGGACCAGTATAAACTCCACCAGATCGAACGCGACGTCCTCGAAAACACCCTGACCGGCAGCGTCAAAGTTCTCGCAGAGATTCTCGGCATGGTCGCCCCCGAAGCCCTTGGCCGCGGTCAGCGCCTCCGCGATTCCGCGCAGCGATTCGCCCGCTTCCTCGGTTTCCCCCGCACCTGGGAAATCGAGCTGGGCGCCCTGCTCTCCCCCATCGGCTACGCCTCCCTTCCGCCGACACTCCTGCGAAAAGTGCTCGGCGACGGCGACTACACCCCCGCCGAGGCCGGCATCCTCCGCCGCATCCCGCGCGTCGGCCACGAACTCCTCATCGGCATCCCGCGCCTCAAGGACGTCGCCGAGATCGTCCTGTATCAAAACCAGCACTTCGACGGCGAAGGCTTCCCGGCTGACGGCTGCATCGGTGAAAACATTCCGCTCGGCGCGCGCATCATCAAAATCATCTCCGACCGCGTCACGCTCGAAGCCGACGGCATCGTGAAACGAAAAGCCCTCGAAACGATGCAGCTCCGTCGCGGCGTGTACGACCCCATCCTCCTCGAAAAAAGCTTCCTCTGCTTCCCCGATTTCCTGAGCAACGCCCTCTCCGCGAGCCAGCCGGTCCTCACGCTGCCCATCGAGGAACTAAAACCCGGCCAGATCGTCGTCTCCGACATCAACGCACGTTCGGGCACCACACTCCTCAGCGCCGGCAGCCGCCTAACCGAGATGATCCTCCAACGTCTCAAAAACTATTCATCCCTCGGCGACGTCAAAGAACCCGTCCTCGTCCAAAACCCCGCCACCTGACGCCTGTCTTTTCCGAGCCCGAGGTGGAGCGGGCGCTCCGCGCACGCTGAGCGACGTCGAAAGGGAATAGACGCGAAATCCGACTACGACATCGCTCAACGCGCCCGGAGGTCGCGTTCCACCTCGGCCCAAGTTAATAACCGCCTTCACGGTCATTGGTCATTGGTCATTGGTCATTGGTCATTGGTCATTGGTCATTGGTCA
>CAMLSH010000249.1 GCA_946482625.1 uncultured Opitutaceae bacterium | reverse complement strand
CTCCGGCCGCACCGCCCACGCCGCCTTCGATAAATCCAGCCCCGTGACCCGCGGCATCAGGTAGTCCGTGATGACGAGATCAAACTCGTCCGGACTATTCACGAGCCGGTCGCGCGCCGCCACGGGGTCGGTCAACGCCACCGCCGTGTATCCAAGCCGCTCCAACAACCGGGCTCCGATCTTTGCCACGCTCGGCTCGTCATCAACGAACAGGATTTTCTGCCCCGCCCCCGTCACTGGCGCCGCGGCCGTCCCCGTCTTGCCCGCCGCCCCGCCGCCGAGCACGGGCAGGTAAATGGAAAACGTCGTGCCTTCGCCTGGCGTGCTCTCGACAAAAATCGCGCCGTCGTGCGCCTGGACGACGCCATGCACCACCGCGAGGCCCAGCCCGGTCCCCTGCCCCAGACTCTTCGTCGTGAAAAACGGCTCGAAGATCCGTTCCACCGTCGCCGCATCCATGCCGCAACCGTTGTCGCGGATTTCCAACAACACATGCTCGCCCGCGCGCAACGGCGGCCGCGACCGCGAGTTCGCCTCCGTCACTTCAGCCACCGAGAGCGCCACCGTGACGATGCCTCCGCGCTCACCCATCGCCTGCGCCGCGTTCGTGCACAGATTATGCACCACCTGATGGATCTGCGCTTCGTTCCCCATCACCGCGCGCTGCGATTTCAGATCCGTGCGCAGCTCCACCGAGGGCGGCAACGTCACCCGCACCAGCTTCAACGCGTCCTGCACCACCGCATCGATTTCGACGCGCTTGCGCTCCACCGGCTGCTTGCGGCTAAACGACAAAATCTGCCGCACCATGTCCCGCGCGCGCGCCGAGGCACTGAGGATTTCATGCACGCTCTCCCGCAGATGCGGTCCCGTCGTCTCGCGCGGCAGTTCCAGATCCAGCAGCTCCGCATGCGCCATCACCGCCGTGAGGATGTTGTTGAAATCATGCGCAATGCCTCCCGCGAGATTGCCGATCGCCTCCATCTTTTGCGCCTGCCGCAGCTGCGTCTCCAACCGCATCCGGTGCATCTCGGCCTGCCGCCGCTCGGTGATATCCTGGACGATGCCGACGAAACGCATCGGTCGCCCGCCCGTGTCGCGGATCAAATGCCGGCGCACAAAAACGTGCCGCATCGTTCCATCCTCGCGCAACAAACGATGTTCCGTCTCGAACGGCTGCTGCGTCTCATCGCTCTGCCGTAACTGAGGCAGCACCCGTTCGCGATCGTCGGGATGGATACGCTCGCTCACCCAGTCCGGCGTGATGCGGGCGCCCGGCTCCACGCCGAAAATTCGGCACGCCTCGTCGGAGAGGATCATCTCACGGCTGCCGCATTCGCGTTCCCAGCTGCCGACGTGACCGATGCGTTGCGCGTGCCGGAGCACTTCCTCGCGAAACCGCAGCGCCATCTCCGCATCCTGGCGCTCGACCGCCTCCTTTTCCAACGCCCTCACCGTCGCCTTGAGCTGCTCGTTGAGATCCCGGATGGCGCTCTCCGACGCCCGCAAATCCTCGTTCGCCCCTTCGAGCTCGGCGACCTTGAGCTCCAGCTTCAACGAAAGCCGCCGCGTGTATTCTTCGAGCACGGCGGCATCCGCATCGAGCGGTTCGGGTTCGCGCGGTGGTTGCGCGGCCACCTTCGCAACAGTGTCCTTGATGATCGCCATCAAGGCCTCCGGCTCCTCCGGCTTCACCACGAAACGATCCGCTCCGAGTTTGAGCGCAAACTGCTCATCCGCCCGGTCCGTGTAAGTCGCCGTGTAGAAAATAAACGGCAGCCGGCACCAGCGCGGATGCTGCCGCAACGTCCGGCACAGTTGAAACCCGTCCATCCGCGGCATCAACGCATCGGATACAACCACGTCCGGCGGCGCCGTTTTCGCATGATCGAGCAGCTCGAGCACCTCCAGCCCGTCCGCCACGGCCGACACCTCGTGACCCAGCCCCATGAAGAGCTGCTGCAACAGATAACGACTCTCGGGATGATCTTCAGCGACGAGGATTTTCATGGGGAAGCGGACGGACGAGCGGGCAACAGCTGGCGGACGCGGCGGACAAGCTCGTCCACTTCAAACGGTTTTTCGAGATAATCGGAAAATCCCAAGGTCAGCGCCCGCTCCCGATCGCTCGGATGCGCATAAGACGTAAACGCCATGATCGGCACCTGCGCAGTCGCCGCTTCCGCTCGGAGCAGACTGGCCGCTTCGTAGCCGTCCATCTCGGGCATTTCGATGTCCATCAACACCAGATCCGGGGTCCGCTCCCGCGCCAGCCGCACGCCGTCGGCACCATTGTCCGCCTCAACCACCTCAAACCCGTTTTTCTCCAGGATGAAGCGCGCCAGATACCGGTTGGCGGCGTTATCTTCGATGAGCAGCACGATGCGTTTCATACGGATTTCCCTCCCGCCGGTTTCACAAACGTGCGCGGCAACGACACCGTGAAACACGAGCCCTGCCCGTAAACGCTCTCCACGCCGATCGTCCCGCCCAGCATATCCAGGAGCTTCCGGCACAAATGCAGCCCCAGCCCGGTGCCTTCGTAAACCCGCCGCGCCGAGCCATCGATCTGCCGGAACGCCTCGAACAACAACGGCAGGTTCTCCGGCTTGATGCCGATGCCCGTGTCGCGCACGCACACGCGGATTTCCTCGGCCGACGCCTCGCACTCCACCGTCACGCCGCCCCGCTCCGTGAACTTCACGGCATTGTTGGCCAGATTCAAAATCACCTGGTAAATCCGCTGCCGGTCAGAGCACAGCCGCACCGGTGACTCCGCGCCACGCGTCGCATACGACAATCCCCGCTGCGCCACCATGGGCGCCAACACCGACTCGACCTCCGTCAGCACACCCGCGAGATCGAAATCCTCCGACGCCAGCTCCATGCGCCCGGACTCAATCCGGGAAAGATCGAGCAGATCGTTGATCAATAACAAGAGATGCCGTGCCGAGCCGCGCACCAGATCGATCTGCTTTTGCTGCTCTTCGTTGAGCGGTCCCGCCATCCCCTGGCGCAGGATCGAACTAAATCCGATGATCGAATTGAGCGGCGTGCGCAGCTCGTGACTCATCGTCGCGAGAAACTCCGACTTCAGCCGGTCGAGCTCCTTCAATTGCCCGTTCGCCGCCGCCAGCTCCGCCGTCCGCTCTTCGACCCGGCGCTCCAGACTCAGGTTCAACATCAACACTTCGTCCTCCGCGCGCTTGCGCTCGCTGATATCCGTGATGAAGCCGACCAGCGTTTTCACCGCGCCGTTTTCCGACTCCTTCTGCCCCTCGCCCCGCTCCCACACCCAGCGCACCTCACCGGTGCGATGGAGGATGCGATACTCGTAGGAATACGTGTTCCGCCCGCTGGCGATCGCCGCCTGCGTCTCGCGCGCGACCCGCGCCCGATCGTCCGGATGCACCAGGCTGGCAAAATCGACCGTCCGGCTGTGCTCCAGCTCGGCCGGCGTGTAACCGGTCAGTTCCTTCGCGCCGTTGCTCACAAAGGTCATCGTCCACCGTTTGTCGTTGCGACACCGATACACCATGCCCGGCAGGTGCCCGATGAGCGCCGACAGGAAACGCTGGCTCTCCCGCAACGCTTCCTCGGCCCGTTTCCGCTCCGTGTTGTCGACAAACGTCACCAGCAGGCACAACTCGTCGCCGAGCGGCACCGCCGCGGCCGACACGATCACATCCACCGGCGCCCCCGTCCTCGGCCGCACACGATACTCGCGATCCCGCACCTCGCCGTCCTTTTCCAACGCCTGGAGAAACCGCGCGCGGTCCGCCGGATTGTCCCACATGCCGATCTCCAGGCTCGTGCGACCGACCACATCTTCGCGGCTGCGATCCAGCATCAGCAAAAACCGCTCGTTCGCATCGAGGATGCACCCGTTGCTCCGCCGGCTGATGATCTTCGCCACCGGACTCGCCTGAAACGCATGCAAAAACCGCTCCTCCGATTCCCGGAAAAGCGCCTCCGCGCCCACTCGTTGGCTCACATCGAGCACCAGCGACGACACGCCGATCACCCGCTCGTTCTCGTCGGTGAGCACGGTGTTGTACCACTCGCAATCGATCACCCGCCCATCGCGCGTGAGGTTTTGGTTGTAGTGCCGGTACCCGCCTTTGCGCTCCAACAGATCCGCCCACAACGCCTTGATCTCCGCCCGCTCCGGCTCCGGCACGATGAATAATCCATGCCGCCCGAGCGCATCCGCCGCGCTCCAGCCGAAGACCGCCTCCGCCGCCGGATTCCACGAAAGCACCACCATCTCGGGACTCCAGTCCACCACGGCCAGCGGCGTGTTTTCCAGGTGCAGCCGCAGCCGCTGCTGACTGCGCCACAGCGCATCTTCCGCTCGCCGCCGCTCGGTCACATCGATGCTCACCCCCAGCGCACCCGTCACCAAACCCTCCATACGGATCGGCGAAACGATCCAATGATAATGCGCCGGCCGCCCCTCGATCTCCTCGGTGGTTTCTCCGCGCACCGTCTCGCCGCCCAACGCCCGCCGGTTGTTCTGCGTGTACGCTTCCGCGAGGTCCGCAGGTAGACTCAACTCCGCTGGCGTCAGGCCGATGCCATCGCCGCATCGCTCGCGCAGGCGTCGGCTCTGCAACGTGTAACGCCCCGCCGTATCCACCGCCCAGATCTCCACCGGCGCGTTGGCAAACACCGCCTCCAGCTCCGCCTCGCGCAAACCCCGCTGCCGCACTTCCTCCTGCAGCCGCAGATTCGCCGCCGTCAGTTCGCGCCGCCGCGTCTCCACCGCGCGCGTCATCGCATTATAAGTCTCCGCCAGTCGCGCCAGTTCGTGGGGTCCTTCGACCGGCACCGTGCGCAATCCCGACTCCCCCGCCAGCCCTTCCGCCGCCACGCGCAACTGCTCCACCGGTTTCCACAACACATGCGCCAGCCACGCCGCCGTCAGCACCGCCAAGCCCGTCACGCTCAACACCAGTAACCAGATCCACTCCCAAGATCCCGCCACCCTCGCCAGCGCAGCCTCCTCATCGAACACCACCGCCACCACCCACGGTGGCGCTCCCGCTTTCAATCGTCGCGACGCCACCAGACGCCCGTCCGCTTCTCCGTCCGCCCGCATCATCGCCAGCTCACCGCCAGCCGTCGTGTCACGTTGCAGCTGTTTCAAAAAAGGCTTCATCACCGGATCGAGCGGCGACGCCCCCACGGTCGCCCGATCGTCAGCCGGCGCCATCGCCGGATGCGCAATCAACACCGGCCCGCCCTCACCCGCCTCCTCCAGCACCAACGCATAACTCGCCTGGTCGGACACCCGCTCTTTCAAAAACCGCGACAGCTTCCCCATGTCGAAATCCACATCCCACACGCCCACCAGTGCACCGCCCGCGTCCCGCACCGGCACCGCATGCGTCACGCCCAGCATCTGCGGATGCCAGTCGTTGCCTTTAAAAACATACGTCGATGTCCAGACCGGTCCCGCCGATGCGCGCGCCTGCGCGTAGAACGGACGCGTCCGCGGATCGTAACCGTCCCACGGCAACGTCTGCTCCAGCACGAATCCTTCGCGCGTCACGCGATGCACCCGGATCGCGCGTTCGCCCGAAGCCAGCAACCTGTATTCACGAAACCGGCACATCGCCGCGTCTCGCCGCTCCAGCATCACATACTCGCCGGTCGCCTCGACCGCGTAACCCAGGTAAGTAAATTCCTCCTGCTGCGCGAACGCCGCCGCCAGCTGCTCGAACACCCGCTGCAAATCCGCCGGCGCGATCCCGCCCTCCGGCGTCGATTCGCGACACACCCGGCCCTGCCGCTCCGCGAGCGCCAGCAATTCCTCGATGCGCCCTTCCACATGCTGAACCTTTTGCGCGAGCAATGCCGTCGCGAGTTCCTCCGCCATTTGCCGCGACTGCCGGTTCAACAACGCCCCCAATAATCCCATCGCGCCCAACACCACCGCCGACATCCCCAATAAAAGCAGCGTCCGAAACGACCATCGAAATGG
>CAMLSH010000248.1 GCA_946482625.1 uncultured Opitutaceae bacterium | reverse complement strand
TCGACGCCTCCATGCCCGCGATGATCCGCACCTCCGGCCAGATGTGGAACAAGGCCGGCAAACAACAAGACACCCTCGCCGTCATCCCCGACAGCTCCTACGCCGGCGTTTACCAGACCGTCATCGAGTTCTGCAAAAAAGTCGGTGCCTTCGATCCGCGCACCATGGGCTCCGTCCCGAATGTCGGCCTCATGGCCCAGGCCGCCGAAGAGTACGGCTCGCATAACAAAACCTTCGTCGCCCCCGGCAAAGGCACCATCCGCGTCACCGATTCCACCGGCAAAGTTCTCCTCGAACACACCGTCGACGAGGGCGACATCTGGCGCGCCTGCCAGACCAAGGACGCCCCCGTGCAAGACTGGGTCAAACTCGCCGTTAACCGTGCCCGCCTTTCGAATACGCCCGCCATCTTCTGGCTCGATAAAGCCCGCGCGCACGACGCCCAGATCATCGCCAAGGTCCAAAAATACCTCGCCCAGCACGACACCAAGGGCCTCGACATCTCGATCCGCCCGCCCGCCGAAGCCTGCCAGGTCACGCTCGAACGCATCGTCAAAGGCCTCGATACCATCAGCGTCACCGGCAACGTCCTCCGCGATTACCTGACTGACCTCTTCCCGATCCTCGAAGTCGGCACCAGCGCCAAGATGCTCTCCATCGTTCCCCTCATGAACGGCGGAGGCCTCTTCGAAACAGGCGCCGGCGGTTCCGCACCGAAACACGTCCAGCAATTCACCGAGGAAAACTTCCTCCGCTGGGACAGCCTCGGCGAATTCTTCGCCCTCGCCGCCAGCTTCGAACACCTCGGCATCACGCAAAATCACGCCAAGGCCAAAGTCCTCGCCGACACCCTCGACGAAGCCAACGGCAAGTTCCTCGAGAACGACAAAAGCCCCGCCCGCAAAGTCGGCGCCGGCATCGACAACCGCGGCAGCCACTTCTACCTCGCGCTGTACTGGGCCCAGGCCCTCGCCGCGCAAAGCAAAGACGCCGACTTCAAAGCGATCTTCTCCCCCATCGCCGAGAAACTCACTGCCAGCGAAAAGCAGATCGTCGCCGAGATGATCGCCGTCCAAGGCAAACCCGCCGACATCGGCGGCTACTACCGCCCCGACGACGCCAAAGCCTCCGCCGCCCTCCGCCCGAGCCCCACGCTCAACAGCATCCTCGCGACACTCTAAGCAGCCGCTCAATCTCGTCATTAAACAGGTCCGACCGGCTTTTGCCGGTCGGACCTGTTTGCTTTTGCCCGCGCCTGTATCCCTGCACGGCCGCTTTATTCCTGCTCGACGCATGGTTCGACTCGGGCCTTTTTGCCTCACCAGCTTTCCATGTTACCTTCCAGCGCGGCTTCAGGGGCAGAAACGAAACTAAATCCAGCGCCCGAGATTCCTTGGGGCCACATAACAACCGCCTCTCCTGCCGGCTGGGTCGATCTCCCCGCGTATAGTCGGGATATCGCGGCAAAGGAGGGCGCCCACCTGACCTTTCTTCTGTGGGAACGACAGGTAAACGCCGAGGCTTTCACCAGCTTCCATGCAACAGCCAAGCGGCTCGAAACCTCTCTCGCCGTTCAGCACGAATCTCAATTCCAGCTCAACCTGGATCCCCGAAACCATCGCCTGGTTCTTCATTGGCTAAGAATTATTCGCGGTGAGCAAACGTTCGACGCGCTCGATCGCAGTCGCATGCGTCTCATCCAGCGGGAAACCCAACTCGAACATCTCGTCATCGATGGCCAGTGGACCCTGCTCATGATACTGGATGACGTGCGCCCGGGAGACATCATCGAAGCCGCGTATTCATACATCGGAGCCCACCCCATACGTCCAAAAGGAACCGAAGGCCTGTTCGTAGTTCCGCCTCAAATCGTAATCGGCCGCTATCGACTCCGCGTGGAGTTCGATGCCACCCGTCCATCGATGGCGTGGAAAACGTCGACCGACATGCCGCCGCCAAATGAGGAAAATTTCTCCGATAACCGGCGGCGATGGACATGGGAAGGCGCGCAGACTTCCCTCCGGGATCCGGAGCCCAATCAACCATCCACGTTTATGGATTACTCGTGGATTCAGTTCTCCGACCTGGCTGAATGGAGCACGCTCACCGCCCTTCTCGTCGAGGCGTGGGAAAAGGAAGGTGATTCAGCCGGACTTGAATCCATTCCGGCCTTCGCCCGCCCGCCTGAGGTCAACGAGCAGTCCGTCCAGAAACTGATCCAGCACATTCAAGACGAGTTCAGGTACCTGAGCGTGGACCTCGAAAGCGGTGGCTGGATTCCTGCATCGCCCGCCAAAGTCGCGCGCCGCCGCTACGGTGACTGCAAGGATCTCGCCTGGCTGGCGTCATGCATTCTTCGCCAATGGGGAGTCAACGCCCGCCCCATCCTCGTCGGAACGGGCTTGCGGGAAACTGTCGGCAAAATCCTGCCGATGACACTGCTGTTTAACCACGCCGTGGTGGAGGTTTCCCTCAACAGCAACACCCGCTGGTTCGACCTCACCTTGCGTCGCCAGGGTGGAAGCTTCGATACACAGCCCGTTTCCTGGTTCGAGTTCGGGCTCCCCGTGGATCGTGAAGCCAGGGAGCTCAGCCCCCAGCCCGGCTCACGGCACCTGCACCTGTATCTGGTTCGCGAAACATTCTTTCTCGATACCCGGCCGGGAAAACCATCCGCGCTCGAAGTCCGCGTTCGCACCGAAGGCTGGCACGCAGAAAACCTCCGCCGCAACCGGCTCGCCCAAGGCGTGACCGAGTTCGAGGCCGACCGGTTGAAGCTGGTGCAAAGGCGCCACGCCAAAGCCACACGCACGGGAAGTCTCCAGTGGCGTGACAACCGCGAGGCCAACAGTTGTGAGCTGGTGGAGACCTTTGAGCTCCAGGATGCGACCTACACCGACGAACGCGGCGAACGCGCGCTCTTCGATGTGCCGCCCAACCTCGCCTTACAGTCTCTGGATATTCCCGACGACAAGCCCCGTCGCGCTCCCTGGGACATGCCCTACCTCATCGAGCTCCGGCACGAGATCGCCATACGCGCTCCCGGCATGAGTTCCGGAAAACGCCGCAAACGCCGTTGGTCCACCGAGGATTTCGTGGGCACGTTGGACGAGCCACGGTACGACGGCGTCTGGTCAAAGGTCATTCGTTTCAAATCCAACTCGACTGAAATCCCCCCGGACCGCCTGCCCGCGTACCGACGCGAACTCGACGGCTTTCTTCAAGCCACGACCTGGCGCCTTTATCTTCCCAAAAACTTGATCCGCCCCATTCAAGATGACCGATGGGGCCAACTTCCTCCTCCGGGTGAGGGAGCAACCGCATACGTCCCTGCCGTCGATCCCGCCGATTTTCCAGATGCAAAAAACGATCCCGATAATCTCGACGGGGAGCCCATCGTTCACAGTGGCAGCGGCTCCTATTCGCAAGACAGCGGTTCAAACTACTCCTCTTTTCTCACGATTGGCATACCCGTCCTCCTCGCACTCGGCGCCCTCGCTCGCTGCTCAAGCAATCTAACCGAACCGCCAAAAATAAATTACGCGCAACCACCCGGCCTCTCATCTCAGCGCTTTGAAAGATCAATGGACACGCAGCTTGCCCCTCGCGAAGGCGAGTTCGGTTCCTTTTCGCGATCCGGAGAGTTCGGTTCCTTTTCTCGTAATGACTCCATTTTCGCCCGCGACCTGGCGGCCAGAAACTATGTCGAAAAGGCCAGACAAAGCGGTGACCACTCGGGCCCCGAACGTACGCCTCAAATCCAGCACAGTGTTCAGCCGATCTTTCCCGTCTCGCTTTTAGGGACGGGAAAAGAAAGCACAGTTATCGTCGAGTTTGTAGTCGATGAAGAAGGAGACGTTCAGGACGCCAGAATCATCCAGACGGATCATCCGCTTCTCGTGGGCCCCACGTTGACCGCAATCAAGCAATGGAAATTCCTGCCGGGGATGAAAGACGGGGTTAACGTGAAAACCCGCATGCAGGTCCCGGTCGTATTCGCGTCAGACAAAACGAAGTCGTCCCTGGATGGCTCCAGGTGATGACGCGCTTTCTCACAGAGCGCCGGATAGACAACGGGTCCTTAGGACTAAGGAGACCGTACGCGCGCCGAGAAACAGCATCTGCTAACCGCACGCTTATTTATTTTACGTTCCGCGGCACTTTCTTCTTTGCCCTCGCCTGCCGCTTCGCCGGCCGCTGTTCGGCTGCAGTCTTCCTCTTGTGCAGCGTGATCATTAGAATCAGCAAAACCATCTCAGCAGGCACCGACTCAACAAAGTCGCTGCAACGGATCGCCGACCAATAAACCCCTTCGGTGCATTAAAGACCCCCTTAAAGATCTTGTCCCGGCAGTCCCAACTCGAGCGTTTGAGCGAAATTCTTTAGGAGATCGACGCAATCACGCGTCAGTCCGGGGCGCATAAATAGAGAGATAGGCGCTGCGTAAAAGTGGCGCCGTTCGTTGTCTATTCTTCCGGCAACAGCGATTCGAACCAGAAGCCCATCAACGTGGCCCTTGTTTTCCCAAAATCTGCGTGTCGTGGCAAAAAAGTCGTTCGCCTCTTTGTCTAGCCGCGCCCTCATCGAATCTCTTGTTTTTGCACGGAGCGTGTGAGTGCCGTTGGTCAGCATCTTACCGATGCATACCGCGACGAGACGAAGCGATGGCGCGGGCTCCGACCTAGCTGCGAGTTGTTTCACCGCCCGACGGATATTTGCTTCAGCCTTGCCTAGGGTCTGAGGCCGTTTCGCTTCGATCAAAATAGAGAATCCGCGGAAACTAGTTTTCACATCCGTGAGAGCACCAAACTCCGCACATAAGCCCGCTTGTTCGATGTGCGCTGCGAGCGTGAGCTCAAAAAGTGTATTTCGAGGCTGGTTGCTGCCATTGCCTGACTCCTTACTCGCAAATTCAGGACCGCTGAAGATGTCCGCAATGCGAGCAGACCGCGCCAAATGCTCACGACTTAGGGCAATACTGGACGCAAACAATAACTCGGACGTCTCTACGCTCAGTAAAAACGCACGTCCGCATTCTGCATCAGAAAGCATTCCCCGACCTTCAGGTCCAAGCTCGATGAGTCGTCGAACTTCTCGCTCATAGAAGCCCACGCGAGTGGCGGACAAGTTGTGCCCGTACGCTTTCCAACCGAGCCGGATCTGCGCTAGCTCTGTCAGTATCTCCTCATAGCTAGCGACAACATGCTTCATGAGATCAACCCCTTGGTATCAACGTCGGCCACAGAACGCTTTTGATCATGTTGCCATTGGCCGACCAATCTTTTTCCCCTCGTGCCCCATGATCTCTGTTGTTTCTCACATCCAACCCACCCTCGCTCAAATCGAAAAGGACCGGGCGGTGAAAATCTGGTTCGCCGTCGAGAGCGGCAGCCGTGCGTGGGGTTTTGAATCCACCGACAGCGATTACGACGTGCGCTTCATCTATCTTTCCGCGCTCAAAGACTACCTCACCGTATATCCACGCCGCGACGTCATCGAAAATTGCGACATCACCTCGCCCGATCCGCTGCTCGATTTCTCGGGCTGGGATCTCCGGAAATTCCTCGGCCTCGTCAGCAAATCCAACCCCGTCTGCTTCGAGTGGATGCAGTCCGGCATCATCTACAAAGAAGCGCCCATCTGGAAACGCGTGCGCGAGCTGATCCCGCCCTTCTTCTCCCCCAAGGCGGCCATGCACCACTACCTCTCCATGGCGCAGCACAACTACCGCGAACACATGCGCGACGGCAGCTCGCCGAAGGTGAAACTCAAGAAATACCTCTACATCACCCGCCCGCTCCTCTGCTGCCGCTGGATCGAACGCGACCCAACCGCCGGCCCGCCGCCGATGCCCTTCATCGACGCGCTCAACGCCGCCCGCCTCTCCCCCGCCCTCCGCACCGCGATCGACGACCTCGTCGAACGCAAGAAAGCCGCCGAGGAAATCGACGAAGGCCCCGCCGTCCCGGTGATCAACCACTTCATCGAC